>JAZREL010000017.1:0-19259 GCA_045660785.1 Eubacteriales bacterium
TTTGGCTTTGAGCTTAACAACATTTCCGACATCGTTGGAGGCAGCGAGTTTAAGGTATTTAGCGGTGCCGTTCAAAACGGCGGCTCAGTTCGCGCAATTAACGTAAAGGGCGGCGCGAAGTTCTCAAGAAAGGAAATTGACCAGCTCACCGAAAAGGCAAAGCATTACCACGCAAAGGGTCTTGCTTGGCTCAAGAACGCGAATGGTGAAATTTCCTCATCATACGCTAAATTCCTCTCCGAAGCAGAAAACAATGCAATTATCACGCGACTTGGCGTTGAAAGCGGCGACCTTGTGCTTATCGTTGCTGACAAAAACAAGGTTGTATTTGATACCTTGGGTGCGCTCCGTTGCGAGTGCGCTAAGCGTCTTGGCCTTTGTGACCCATTTGACTTCAAGTTCCTTTGGGTTACCGAATTCCCGCTCTTTGAGTATAGCGAGGAGGACGGACGATTCTATGCAATGCACCACCCATTCACCGCACCTATGGTTGAGGACTATGAGTATATAGACTCCGACCCGGGCAGAGTAAGAGCGAGAGCTTACGATATCGTACTCAACGGTACGGAGCTTGGCGGCGGCTCAATCAGAATCAACACAACCGAAATGCAGGAGCATATGTTCTCAGTTCTCGGTATTTCCAAGGACGACGCACAAGAGAAGTTCGGCTTCTTGCTTGACGCGTTTAAGTACGGCGTGCCACCTCACGGCGGCCTTGCATTCGGCCTTGACCGTTTGGTTACGTTGCTTCTCGGCCTTGAGGACATCCGTGACGTAATTGCATTCCCGAAGGCGCAAAACGCATCGGAAATTATGTCAAAATGCCCATCCTTTGCAAACCCCGACGACTTGAAGGAACTCGGAATTGCAATTGTGAGCGAAGAAGAATAATAATAAAAGGAGTATGCCGTCTGCGAAAACAGACGGCATATTTGAAATATGCAAACAATAAACGAAGCGCTAAGCAAGCTTTCAAAATCAAAATTCAGAAGTGGGTTTCACTTGAAGAAAAAGGATTTTGAGTATATAGAAAAAGTAGGACTTGATAAGATAAGAGAGCATGCGCAAAGGTTCGTTGCCGAGCGCCTTGCACCTGCATATATAGAAAACGACGGCGCGCAAACACCGACTAAAGGGCATCCCGTATTTATCGCTCAGCACGCATGCGCGTGTTGCTGCCGCGGTTGCTTGAACAAGTGGTATCGCGTTCCAAAAAACACCGAAATATCGACTCGTAGTCAAGAAAAAATCGTAAATCTACTTATGGCTTGGATTGAAAATGAGGTTGCGCGCAACCGCACCTAACGAAAAAAGGGCAAGGAAAATGGATAAGAAAAACTACGTTTATATATTAAAGTGCGCGGATGAAACTCTGTACTGCGGCTACACAAACGACCTAGAAAAAAGAGTAAAGGTTCACAACAGTGGCAAGGGCGCAAAATATACGCGCGCACGATTGCCGGCAGAGCTTGTCTATTTCGAGGAGCTTGACTCACCAAGCGAAGCAAAAAAGCGCGAATACCAAATCAAGCAAATGACAAGGCAAGAAAAGCTGAAATTAATAGAAAAATAACAAAAAACGGACACGGGGTCTTAAAAACCCGTGTCCGTTTCAATTTAACGTTGGTTGCCTTGTAGGGGATGACGCCCTCGGCATCCCGTTTTATTTGGTACGTACCTGTTTAGACCTGAGGCAAAGCGCCTCCACTACAGATGACCGAAAATTTTAAAAAACGGGCAAAGTGTAATTTATGTCAGCAGTACAATTTTTATGAAAACAAAGTTTTCAATTCATGTTGTCAAGCAACAATTCATGGCGTTAGCCAATTCATGAACACCTTGTGTTCAATTCATTCTTTACTCGATTAGTCCGCCGAGTAAAGCTTGTAAAGGTCGGAATAGATGCCGCCTTTTGAAAGAAGCTCCTTGTGTGTGCCGCTTTCCTCTATTCGCGCCTCCTTTGTGTAAAGGTGCCCCCTTGTGGGGTATGCCTTGCGCGGAGGGGGACCGCTTGCGGTGGAGGGATTGGAGTTTAGTCCGCCGAGTAAAGCTTGTAAAGGTCGGAATAAATGCCGCCTTTTGAAAGAAGCTCCTTATGTGTGCCGCTTTCTTCTATGCCGTTTTCGGTAAGCACCAAAATTCTGTCCGCGCCCTTGATGGTTGTCAGACGGTGCGCAACGATAAAGGTGGTGCGCCCTTTGGCAAGAAGCTCAAGTGATTTTTGCACAAGACGCTCGCTTTCGTTGTCGAGTGCGCTTGTCGCCTCGTCAAGGATAAGTATAGGTGGGTTCTTTAAGAAAACACGTGCAATTGAAATACGTTGCTTTTGTCCGCCCGAGAGCTTAACTCCGCGCTCGCCAACGTAGGTGTCGTAGCCGTTTGGTAACGAGGTGATAAAATCGTGTGCGCCTGCAAGACGAGCCGCCTCGGCAATTTCCTCATCGGTTGCATCCTTTTTGCCGTATGCGATATTTTCCTTTACACTGCCCGAGAAAAGGTAAACGTCCTGCGCCACAACTCCTATGCTCTCGCGCAAGGATTTGAGCGTTACGTCCTTTATTGGCGTGCCGTCAATTTTAATTTCGCCGTCTGATACGTCATAAAAGCGTGGGATTAAAGAGCAAAGCGTTGTTTTGCCGCCGCCTGATGGACCGACAAGTGCAACGGTTTCGCCTGCACTTACGTCAAGGTTCAGCTTTGTCAAAACCTCGGCGCCGTCCTCGCTATATTTGAAGGTAACGTCGGAAAACTCGACACGTCCCTCGACGTTTTCAAGCTCCTTGGCATTTTTTGTATCTTGAATTTCGGGCTCAATGTCCATAATTTCCGTAAATCGCTCAATTCCCGTAATTCCGCGTTGGAACTGCTCAGAAAACTCAACTATACGGCGAATGGAGGTGAGCAAGGTTGAAACGTACATAACGTACGCAATGTAGTCAGCCGCGGAAATAAGCTTCCAGCTGACGGAGAAATTACCGATTGTGAAGCCGTCCCACACAAGGAAAAGACCGCCAACGACAACAACGATAATATACATTATGCCGTCGAAAAGCCGCGTTGAGGACTGAAAGCCGCCCATGTGGTAGTAGCTTCTTTTCTTGATTTTGAGGAATTTTCTGTTGCCCTTGCCGAATTTTTCTTCCTCAACATCCTCGTTTGCAAACGATTTTACCACGCGCATGCCAAGGAGTGAGTCCTCAATTTGCGAGTTGATGATGCCCGTTTGCTCACGTCCGTCCTTGAATGCCTGCTTCATTCTCTTTCTGAAGAACGCAAGGCACATAACTATAAGCGGAATTGAAGCGAAAACAATTAAGGTAAGCGGCAAATTAATGCTTCCTAAAATTATAAATGCAAAAATTATTTTAGTTCCCGAAATGAAATATTCCTCGGGGCAGTGGTGCGAAAACTCGGTTATATCGAAAAGGTCAGAGGTTATGCGCGACATAAGAGTTCCGATTTTGGTGTTGTCATAGTACGAAAAGGAGAGCTTTTGAAGGTGCGAAAAGAGGTCCCGCCTCATATCGGTTTCAATTCTTGCACCCATTATGTGTCCGTGTGTTGCCATATAGTAGTTGGCAACCGTGTCGATTATACGCAAAATTACGTAAAGAAGCCCACATCCAAGCACTAACTTTACAAAGTCGGGTACTATAAAATCCGCCCCCGTTTTTTCGGTAACGTACGAGGTGATAGCTCGCACCAAAAGGGGAAGCGCAAGCTCACAAAGCGTGGTAAGCGCCGCACAGAAAAGGTCAAGGATTAAAATCCATTTGTATTTTTTGTAGTAGGGCAGAAATCTTTTAATCAGCCCGATTTTGTTCTTCTTTTTCTTTTTCGTTTCTTCCATTTTTACCTCTATGTAAGCGCTTTAGGGTGCTGAAATCAGACACTCCACGCGCTGTTTTGTGATTTTGTATGGTAAAAGGCAAGTTTAATTACCCTTTAGCTGCTTTAGGAAAAAGTCCTTGACCGCATGCTCGTATTTTTCGGCATCGGTTGCAAAGGAAAAGCCGTGGCCTGCATCCTTAAAGGTGAAAAGATACTTTTCGGATGCGCACGAGTCGTAAATTTCGCCGCTCATATGACACGGCACAAAGCTGTCCGCCTCACCGTGCATAATTATTATCGGCGCTTTCGCTGATGCAACCGATTTCTTTGGCGAAAATTTGTTTAGGTCGAATTTGCCGAAAAACCTTGCCCCTGCCGAGATGAATGGGTAAATCAATCTCGGAGGCAAGCCGATATCACGGCAGACCTTCTTTATTATATCTTTCGGCGAGGAATATGCACAGTCGGCAATTATTCCACGCACGTTTTTCGGTAAATCAAGATTTGATGCCATTAAAACGGATGATGCGCCCATTGAAATTCCTGCCAAAAATATTGGAATTTCGCCAAAACGCTCGTTTGCCCACTTAACCCACGAAAGGCAGTCAAACCGTTCCTTTACACCAAAGGAAATTGTCGTGCCCTCGCTTTTTCCGTGTGCGCGTTGGTCAACTATTAATGTGCTTGCGCCCAAGGATTTAAAAACCATATCCTCGGCACAAAGGTCGCGAAGGGCATCTCCTTTGTAGCCGTGAAATTCTATAAAAAGCGGAGCGTCCGCCCGACCCTGATAGTACCGTCCGAAAAGGGAAAGCCCATCAAAGGACTTAATGTAAATCGGCTCAAAGCTCTGTGATTTAAGCAGCTTTTCACTTGCGTAAAGTCCCTTTAAAATTTCGCGCTCCATACTGTTTTTTGCTTCAAACGGCATAACGGGGCGCGAGGGTGGAAAATAAAACGTGCGTTGGTATGCGTATTTTGAAATTATAATAAATAATATGAAAAAAAGCGCAAGAGAAAGAAAAAATATAATAAACCAAAAGGAAAAATTCATAAAAACCTCATAAAAAATCAAGCTTTTGTGCGCCCGTGTCAGGCAATGAGCGCGCTCGAATTTATTATGAGCAGAATTTTGATTTTTAGGCGTATTTTTTGCTTCGATTTTTAAAGCAAGTGTGTCAACTGAAAATTAGACGGGGGAAAAATTCCCCCGTGATGAAATATCGAATGAAGTCCTCTAATTGATTTAAGAAAAAGGTGCGAAGCTTTCAATTTTTTCAAAAAATATGCGCGCCTGTGTCTGTTTTTGCCATTTTTAGAAAATTACAGGGTTACCTTGGTGTCGTTTTCTATTGATGAGGTGTCGGTTTCCTCTATGGCTGCTTCTAAAGCGGGCACGGGATTTTGTGCTTCGGCTTCCTTGACGTCAATTTCGTCCTTCTGCTTTTTTTGTTTTGGTCTTTTTTCGTTGTAAAAGAAATCCACGCCACTGCTTGAAACGGCGGGTGCGCCCTCACAGTCAAAGTCAATAACCTTGTAAATTTTTGGAATAATTCTTCCGTTTGCCAAAAAATCCTCGGGCTTAACACTGTCAAGCGTACCGAACTGAACGGGTATTGCATATTCAGGGTTTATTGCCTTGGCAAAGCGCGAGGCGTCGATTGCATTCATTGAGCCGAACATACCGCCGATAGGAATAAACGCGGCGTAAATGTCCTTTGGCAAGCATTCAATTAAGTCCTCGCAGTAAAGCGTGTTTGATGCAACGTAGTATTTTCTGCCGTCGGCGTTGTCTGTGATAATTAAGCCAAATGCGGTAAGATCGTAGGTCACAGCAGGGACTGCCTTAATTGTCATATCACCAAGTGACCACTCAACGCCCGACTCAAACGCGGTAAAGGGGGAGCGTCTGAGATTCAAGCCCTTTCTACATTCCTCATACGCATTTCTTGACGCGAGTATAGTAGGGCGATATTTTGAAAAGCGTCCAAAAACGTTATATTTTCCGAGAAACCAAAACGGGCCCGATGAAACGCGCCTGATGGTTTTTAGGTCGTTTCTGTCAATTTGTGAGCTCGTAACAACGACAACGTCGGGTTTAAGTGAGTAAAGACGGCTTTTTATCACCGTTTTACGTCTGAAAAATTTGTCAACCAAGCGAAGCGAATTTGAAAGGTACGGGTCTATCAGTACCTTATGCTTGCCCGATATAAAAAGTAAGCCGCCGTGGCCTATCCACATAACCTTCATACTAACCCTCCGCTAAAATTTTTGGAAAAACAGTGCTTTTCCCCTCATATTTACTATATAATATCATAAAATAGCGGCTTTGTGTTGAAAATTTCATAAAAAATCAAAAAAATGTTTCATTCCTTGAAAAAATATAGTATACTGTATATACCGAAATTTTCAAATAAACGCAAGGGAGGGATAAAATGCAGGTAATAGAGCTTAAAACGATGGCAAAATTTGAGCTAAATGAAAAAACGTTTGTTGCACTTGGCACGTTTGACGGCTGCCATATGGCACATAAGCGCGTTTTGTCGGGCGCGTTCTACGGCGCAAAAAAGCACGGCGTAAAATCCCTTGCTTATATTTTTGATACCGTGCCGAAATCCCACCTTGGAAGCAATATAAAATCTATATTTACTCTTGAGGAAAGAATAAAAGCTATCAAATCGTCGGGCATTGATTTTCTCTGCGTTGATTCCTTTGAAAGGGTAAAGGACCTTTCCCCGACCGAGTTCTTTGAAAACGTACTTGTCGGTGAGCTTTTTGCCATAGGCGCCTCGTGTGGCTACAACTACAAATTCGGCAAGGAGGCACGCGGCACCGCCACTCTTTTGAACGACCTGTTTTTCAAAAACAACGGGGGGAGTGTCGAAATTTGCGAGGAAATTTTAAGTGACGGCAGGGTGGTCAGCTCAACGCTTCTGCGCGAGCTTATAAAGGACGGAGAGGTTGAAGCACTTTTCTCTCTCGGCTCGTGCTATTCGATATATTCCCGTGTTGAATTCGGCAAGCAGCTTGCCACAAAAATGGGGCTGCCAACGATAAATCAAAAAATCCCCGAAGGGAAAATAATTCCTAAAACGGGCGTTTATATCACCGAGTGCGAAATCGGCGAGGACGTTTATCCGTCAATAACCAACGTCGGCGTGCGTCCAACCACGGATGAGGCGGGGGAAATTAACGTTGAAACGCATATCGTCGGCTACTCGGGCTATCTCTACGGCTCGTACATTCGCGTAAATTTCTATAAGTATTTGCGCCCCGAGAAGCGCTTTGAGTCAAGCGAGGAGCTTTTTTCTCAAATCGAGCGCGATAAACAAAGCGCTGTTTTGTATTTTAAGTAAGCGGCTTGCATCTTGACGAACGGAAATTTTCAATATAAATAATGAAAGCACAGAAAAAAGGTCTTAATGCGCCGCGCGCCCCACGGGGTCAGCACACAAGCGCAAAAAGGCCTTTTTATCATTATATGTAAATTTGCACAGATTATTCACCCGAAACGAAACGCAAAAATGCTGAATTTCGTCATTATCAACAAAGTAGGGCGTTTTTCGCTATATTATTGGGCGTCTATTTATTAATAATATATAAATTAATGAAAATTTTACAAAAAATACTTGTTTTTGAGTAGATTATATGGTAAAATACACAATAGAGAAAATTAATCTTGATCTCAAGAAATTTTAAGGAGTACATATGAAGAAAAGAATTTTAGCAACAATCTTGGCAATTTGCTTGCTCGTTCCTTGCTTCGCTTGCCTCGCATTTGCGGCAGAGGGTGATACCTCTCCTATGGGCGGTGAAATAATCAACGTTGCACCAAAGGGCAAAACCTATCAGTCCAGTATCTGGAATGCCGACTCGCCCGCAAGATATATCAACAACGGCCAATACTACAGCTCTTGGCAGTTCTGGCGTCCGGGTGACGAACAGCGTGGTGCTGGCTACGAGGGTATTGATAATACACGTCAATGGTGCGGTCTTAGCTTTAACTATTACCAAACCATCAACTCAGTTACACTCTATACAGATAAGTACGGTGACTTCAACGGTGCTTACTGCGGCGACTGTGATAAGAGACTTTACTCAGGCGAATTCCGCATTAACTACAAGCTTGACGATAACGGTAACGTAACAAGCACAATCGAGTCAAGAACCTGCTTAACCTGCGGTAACTCTGCTCACGTATATTCCGTTAGCGACCAAAACAACAATGCAAAGTACACAATTGAGGTTCTTATTCAAGGTCAATGGTACGTTGCAGGTCACGGCTATAATGACGATGCAACCTACGTAATCAACAAGGACGGCTCAATCAGCGGTGACGCTACGTCCGAGCTTACAATTTACTTTGATAAGGTGTTCCCACAGTATGACAAGAACGGTGACGTTGTCGTTGACGAAAACGGTGAGCCAATTCTTACCGATTTTGCAACAACAAAGAACGTAAGAGTGGTTTGCTCAGAGTACGGCGCTTGGGCACTTAAGGGTCCATCAAACGATATCAGCTTTACATATACGTCAGACGGTGAAATCACACACGTTAACTACAAGGGCAGAAACTGGGCAGTTACACGTGATGAGTCAGACACAGCAAACAGAGCATACGTAAGTAATGAGCTTTATGAAATCACAAGCGTTCCCGGTGGTAACCATCCAATCAAGTTCGTTATCAGAGAGGATGTTGGCGGCTCAATGTTCGACGTTGTTTACGTTGAATACCAAGAGGTTGTAAGACACGATAACGAAAACAAAGACCCCGTTATTAACGAGGACGGAAGCGTAAGAACACAAACAATTGTTGACAACAGATATTTCTTCGAGTACGATGAAAATAATAAGGTAATTATCAAGGACAAGACTGCTTCAACTCACGACTGGTGGCTTATTCCAATCGTTCAAGAGGTTGAGCTTTGGGGTCACCAAGCGCTTACAGTTCCTAAGTTCGACGTTCCTGAAGGAGCAGAGGTTGTTACCGACGCTGCTCTTGGCGGTATGGCAAGTGCAACAACGTCAGCTGATATGTGCTACCCACTCCTTGGCAACGACCGTAACAAGACAACTCAATGGGTTGCAAGAGATTACGAAAACCAAAGCTACTGGGTTGACTTTGATAATGAATATCAAATCGGCGATATCACATTGAACTTCGGTAATATGCCTGCTGAACGTGCGGGCTCCGAATACACCTACAACCTTTACGTAAAGAAGGGTAACGAATGGGTTCTTCTCAAGGGGAATAACTCAGTAGTTACTGATTCCACAGACGTGCTTGCTACCTTTGAGGTGGCTGCAGCAATCAGCGGCTTAAAGGTTGAATTCACATCATCCACAAAGGATGGCGAAGCTATTGTCCCTTCAATCACAGATACAAACGCTGCAATCTCTGACGGTAAGCAGTGTGTGTTCCTTTCAGGTTACTTGAACAACTTCAGAGCTTCATCTATTGCTCAAGGTAACTTGGCACCTTACGGCACAGCATATTGCTCTTCTTCATTTGACTATTCAAATATTTCCGATATTAACTTCATTAACGACGGTCAAACAACAAACGATTCATTCTCCTGGTACGCACAAACCTTTGCAAAGGGCACATACTGCGGTATCACCCTTAAGGATAGCGAGGATGTAACAAAGGTTACTCTTTACTTCAACGATATTATCGTTCAAGGCAAGCCAGAGGAGCACGTTATGACGTTTGACGTTCAAGCGCTCGTTGACGGTGAGTTCAAGACAATCAAGTCTGCAACCTCATACGACCCAACGACAAAGAGCTCAGTTATTACAGTTTTGTTTGACGAAGCTGTAAGAACAAACGATATAAGAATCGTGTACCAAGCAAACGGACTTGTATTCCCATACCTCAAGGAGCTTGAGATTTACGCGGGCGACAAGCTTTACAGTGCATTTGACGGCTACCAGCTCGACCCATCTGTAAGAACACTTCACGGTCGTGCGCCTACAACATCATTTGCACCAAAGACAATTGTTAAGCGTGCTTCATTTATGAATGAGATCGCTCCACTTGAGTTCTTGGTATTTGCTGCTAAATACAACATTCAGTAATTTAAAAAAGACCTTCGCTTCAGCGGAGGTCTTTTTATGCACACATGCTTCGCGACGAGGATATGCACACGTGCTTCGCGACGAGGATATGCACACATGCTTCGCGACGAAGATATGCACGCACATTCGGTGTGATGATATGTTGTCGATACAATGCTTCACATTGATTGAAAAATCCCCCAAAACGGTGTTTTGAGGGATTTTTTTAGTATTCAAATTTTACGGGAGCTTTAATTTCCGCTGATTTAAATGCACATTCCATTATTTTCATATCTATGCGCATTTGGTCGTGGGTGACAAGCTGAGTAGCGTTTCCGTCAATTGAAGCGCAGAAGTTACGGTAGAAATCGTGCACGTCGCTCTTTGGAATTTCAAGCTCGTACTCGTCAAGCGTAACGCTGTCACGCGGTGCCATGGTCTTAGTAAGGCCTGCCGCGGTTTGCACAGGAAGCACGTCGTTTTCGTGCCAATACTTGCATTTTGCAACCTTTGCCTTTTCGCGCCAATCAGTGATAAGTGCACTTCCGTTTTCCGCCTTCATATAAAATCTTGGAAGAGCAATGAAGTTGTATGTGCCAACCTCACAGTAAGCAACCTTGCCGCTTGCAAATGTGATTGTGAGGTAGAAGCCGTCGTCAACCTCTTTGTTTGTGATGTTGGTTGTTTCACAGTAAACTGTGTCAATCACTTCATTTTTATATATAAGCATAAGCTGGTCGATTAAGTGAATTCCCCAGTCGAGAATCATACCGCCGCCGTGCGCCTTTTCGCCTCTCCAGTCGGATGGAATGCCGCGTGAGCCGTGAATTCTTGATTCTAAGCGTATGGGTGCGCCAATTTCGCCTGAGTCTGCAAGCTGTTGCATAGCAAGATAGTCAACGTCAAAGCGTCTGTTTTGATGCACTGTGAAGAGCTTGCCCGACTTTTTAGATGCGGAAATCATTTCCTCAAGGTCCTTACTTGAAAGGGCAACGGGCTTTTCGCAAATAACGTGCTTACCGCCCTCAAGACATCTGACAACCGTTTCAAGGTGAACGTCGTTTGGAATGGCAATAGTCACAAGCTCAACGCTTTTGTCGTTTATAACCTCGTCAAGCGATTCATATGAGTAAATTCCCATATCCTTCGCCTTTTGCTTTTTTGCTTCGTCTATATCGTATATACCGGCAAGCTCGAGAACGTCACTCTTAAGCGCGTGATTAACGTGCCAAGAGCCCATACCGCCGAAGCCGATAATTGCAATTTTCTTTTTCATTGAATAACCTCAACTGAGCTAAATAATAAATAAATTGTGCGAAATTCACACTATAAATATTATAGCAAAAAATATAAAAAAGTCAATATATTTTAATAAAATGTAGGCAACTATTGGCTCCCTTGTGCAAAGGGAGCTCCCGCGGAGCGGGTGAGGGATTGGAACAAAACCGATGAAAAGAAAAAGCCGAACTTTTTGTTCGGCTTTAGCTATATTAGTGAATGATGTACTTTTGTGTTTCCTTGTCAAAGAGGTGAATTCTGCCGGCTTCAACAGCGACTTGAATCTTGTCACCTGCGCGAGCGAGTGAACGTGAGGAAACCTTTGCAATTGCGTTTTGCTCACCAATCTTGATGTAGAGGTAAATTTCAGCACCCATAAGCTCGGTGATATCAACGTCAACCTCGATTACGTTATCCTTCATTGTTTCAAGGTAGATTGGCTCGTCGTGGATGCACTCAGGACGGATACCTGCAACAACCTCCTTGCCGATGTAGTCAGCAAGAACAGGGTTAGCTGCCTTTTCGTCAGGAAGCTTGAGTGCGTTGCCCTCGAAGCAAATGTACGTGCCGTCATCCTTCTTTTCAAGGGTAGCGTTAATGAAGTTCATTTGAGGTGTTCCGATAAAGCCCGCAACGAACATATTAACCGGCTTATCGTAAAGTGTTTGTGGAGAGTCAACCTGTTGGATAAGACCGTCCTTCATAACTACGATACGTGTAGCCATTGTCATCGCCTCAACCTGGTCGTGAGTTACGTATACGAAGGTTGTACCAACGCGTTGGTGAATCTTTGTAAGCTCAGTTCTCATTGTTGCACGGAGCTTAGCGTCAAGGTTTGAAAGTGGCTCGTCAAGCAAGAAAACCTTAGGGTTACGAACGATAGCACGACCGAGCGCAACACGCTGCTTCTGACCACCTGACATTGCCTTTGGCTTTCTGTCAAGCAAGCCGGTGATGCCGAGGATTTCAGCTGCCTCTTCAACGCGGCGCTTGATTTCCTCCTTTGGAGTTTTACGGAGCTTAAGACCGAATGCCATATTTTCATAAACGGTCATATGAGGATAAAGAGCGTAGTTCTGGAAAACCATCGCAATATCTCTGTCCTTAGGTGCAATATCGTTCATAAGCTTGTCGCCGATATAAAGCTCACCCTCGGTGATTTCCTCACGGCCTGCAATCATACGAAGTGTAGTTGACTTACCGCATCCTGAAGGACCAACGAAAATGATAAATTCCTTGTCCTCGATATCAAGACAGAAGTCTGATACGGCGGTAACGCCACCGGGATACTTTTTGTAAATGTGTTTAAGAGATAAACCTGCCATCTTTATTTTCTCCTTGCCATTTGGCACAAATTTTCTTGAATATAAGCTATGCACCGCGCGAAAAATACGGAAAAATAACGAAATTTCGCATACGTGGGCATAGTTATAATATTTTACAGTAACTATTATAACAGATAACTACTAAAAATGAAATATCTTTTTTTCACAAAATTTACAAAGAGGAATTGTGCAAATTTAACAAAAATAACCGAAATTACTTAAAATTGCACAAAAATCGCCCTCTTGGTTTGTACATATTGCTAAAAAAGCAAATAAAATAGTTGAAAACTGAATTTTTGCCAAAAATTACATTTTCATAGTTAAGCTAATGCGCTTCTTTTGAAGGTCAACGCCCTTAATTTTAACGGTGACAATGTCGCCAACACTGAGCGCCTCGCTTGGGTGCTTGATGAATTTTTCGGAAATCTCGGAGATGTGAACAAGGCCGTCCTGGTGAACGCCGATGTCAACGAAAGCACCGAAGTCAATTACGTTACGAACCGTACCCGTCATTATCATTCCTTCCTTCAAGTCCTCCATGCCAAGCACGTCGTCGCGAAGGATAGGAAGTGGGAGTGAATCACGTACGTCACGGCCCGGCTTTTCAAGCTCACCGATAATGTCAAGGAGTGTCGGCTCGCCAATGCCAAGCTCCTCGCTAAGCTTCTTTGTGCCGTATCTTGCACATTTTGCGCGCAAATCTCCAAGTCCTGAGCCAACTTTGTCAAGCTCGTATTCAAACTTGGCAAGAAGTGATTTTGCCGCCTCGTATGACTCGGGGTGCACGCCTGTATTGTCGAGAATTTCCTTGGAATCCGGCACGCGAAGGAAGCCCGCACACTGCTCGTATGCCTTTGCGCCAATCTTTGGCACCTTAAGAAGCTGACTTCTCTTTGTGAATTCGCCGTTTTCCTCACGGTATTTTACAATGTTCTTTGCACTTGATGTGTTAATGCCTGAAATGTAGGAGAGAAGGGAATAGGAAGCGGTGTTTACGTCAACGCCAATCTTATTTACACAGTCCTCAACAACACCGCCGAGCGCATCGTCAAGACGCGCGGGCTTCATATCGTGCTGATACTGTCCTACACCGATAGATTTTGGGTCAATCTTAACAAGCTCCGCAAGTGGGTCCTGGAGTCGTCTTGCAATTGAAACAGCGGAACGCTGTGTAACGTCAAAGTCGGGGAATTCCTCAGCACCAAGCTTTGATGCGGAGTAAACGGATGCGCCCGCTTCGCTGACCATAATGTATTTTTGGTCGCCGCCGATTTCCTTAAGAACGCCCGCGATAAAGATTTCACTTTCCTTGGATGCCGTACCGTTACCGATAGCAACAACGTCAACGGCGTATCTCTTGATTAAGCGTGTTACAATCTTTGTCGAGCCCTCAATGTCCTCACGTGGCTTGGTTGGGTAAATAACCGCGGTGTCAATAACCTTACCCGTTTTGTCAACAACCGCAAGCTTACAGCCGGTACGGTAGCCGGGGTCGTAGCCAAGGACGGTTTTGCCCTTAAGCGGTGCGCCCATAAGAAGGTTCTTTAAATTGTCGGAGAAGAGCTTGATTGCGCCCTCACTTGCGTTATCAAAGAGGTCAGCTCTGATTTCTCTTTCAACAGACGGCTGAATGAGTCGTGAATATGAGTCCTTGATTGCTGCCTCAATATAAACCTTTGCAGGGCTTGGGGTAGTAACAAGAAGCTTTGAATATAAATAATTAAGGATAATTTCCTCGTTTATTTCAATTGAAACCTTTAAGAATTCTTCCTTTTCACCACGGTTGATTGCAAGCACACGGTGACCGGGGATTTTCTTTACCGCCTCGTTATAGTCGTAGTATGACTGATAAACGGAGTCCTCGTCCTTAGCTTGCTTTGATACAACAAGGCCGTGCTCGTTTGTGAGGTTTCTTATCGCCTTACGGAAATCCGCATTGTCGGAGATGTCCTCGCAAATAATGTCCTTTGCGCCCTCAATTGCATCCTCAGGAGTCTTAACGTGGAGCTTTTTGTCCTCGTTTTCTGTGTTAACGTAGTCCTTTGCAACCTCCTCAATAGATGGAGAATAGGACTCTCTTTGCTCCATAATGAGCTGAGCGAGTGGCTCAAGTCCCTTCTTTCTTGCAAGGGATGCGCGTGTTTCTCTCTTTGGCTTGTAAGGACGGTAAATGTCCTCAACCTCGGTAATTGTCTGTGCGGCTGCAAGTGCTGCTACAATTTCCTCGGTAAGCTTGCCCTGACCCTCAATAAGTGAAGCTACCTCCTGTTTTCTTGTTTCGAGATTTCTTAAATACTTAAGACGGTCGTCAAGATTACGAAGCACGGTATCGTCGAGTGAGCCCGTAACCTCTTTTCTGTAACGCGCGATGAATGGGATTGTGTTGCCGCCGTCGATAAGCTCAACCGTTGCTTCAACCTGGCTTACCTTAAGTGAAAATTCTTTTGCAAGTGTTTCAATAATGTTCATTGTAATATTCCTTTTTTGTACGTAAAATTTTGTTGCATAAATATTGTTGTATTGTTAATTATTTTTCAAGATAGTCCTTAACGAAATAGTTTCTTGTGTGGGCAACGTTTCCGCGCTCGTCACGAAGTGTGACACGGAAATATACGTCGCTTTCGCGAAGGGCGAATTCCGCGTGGGTAATCGGTTCAGCCCCGTCTTGTCTTGTGATATGTCTGTCAGCTCTGCCGTAGCCGTTTATGCAAACGTTTTCGCAGGGTGTGCAGTCAAGCTTGATTACGCCGTTTTCAACGTAAAGGGCGTTAAACTGCGGTGGGTTATCTCTGCCGCTTGCACAGTAAACGTCGCCCTTTTCCATCGCCTCGATAATCTTGTCGTATTTTAATTCCGAAGCGCCGATAAAGGTTGAGCCGCCAAAGGACTCACGAAAGCTTACGTGGTTGTGGTTGTCGTCACCCATTGTACAGCAGAGGTTATACATACCGTTTCTTGTCATATCGTCGTAGATGTAAGGGCAATATTCGCTGCCCGTTTCAAGCTCCGTCGCGTAGTTTAATATTTCAAGGCCCCAAAGTCCTTCCATATTTATGTAGTCCTCGCGCTCGTTGAGTGACCAGTAGGGATGGTTAAGCTGAACGAGGAAGCCCGCCTCATTACAACGCTTGATAATTTCGTTTATGCCGTCCTTTGAATACTCACGCCAGTAGCCGTCGCATTTTGTGTCGGGGTATCTGTCCCTTAAAATCCAGTTTTGCTCAATCGCGGTCGCCGGCATAAAGGTGTTATGCTGCTCCTTTGCAAAGATGTTTAAGTGGACACATTTTCTACGCGGCCAATCACCTGTTGAAGCGTCGAAAATTTGCGGGAACTTCGGTGTTGCCTCATTTACCGCATACTCACAGCTTGTAAGTGCCAAAAATCCCTCGTCGTTGAGGTCTGAATGGTCAAGCAGCACGTCGTGGTCCGTATAAGCTACAATAGAGTAGCCGTGGTTTTTGTACGCCTCTTTTATCTCCTCGGGCGTTTTCGCGCCGTCCGAGTGCTTTGTGTGACAATGGAAGTTGGCTCTGTACCAATTAACGCCCGACGGTAATAAATCTTTTCTCATTTTTATCCTTTCTTAACGGGTGACTTTTAAATCAACCCTACGTGGGTGTTTTATTTCTCTAAATAATCCGCAACCTTATAAAAATGCGTGTGCGCGTTGTTGCCGTATTTATCGCGTACCGTTATTCTGAACATAACGTCCTGTGGGTCAAGCTTGAATTCCGCGTGAGTAACGTCGCCGTTATCTGTGTTTGCATAACGGAAGTTTCTGCCCATACCTGTTAAGAAAACGTCAGTGGCAGGGGAGCAATCAACCTTAACTGTATTGTCCTCAACGTAAAGCGCGGTAATCTTCGGTGGGTTTTTACCGCTTGCACAGTAAAATTCGCCCGCCTCAAGCGCATTCATTACTTGGTCGTATTTTAATTCTTTAGCACCGATAATGGTTGAGCCGCCGAAGGAGTGGTTGAACGAGCCGCCACGGTTGTGGTTGTCATCACCCATATTGCAGAAAAGATTGAGGTTTTTGCCGCTTCTTACCATATGGTCGTAAATATATGGGCAATATTCCGCGCCCGAAATACGCTCGGTGGCGTAGTTTAATATTTCAAGTGACCAAAGTCCTTCTATATTGAGGTAATCCTCCATATCGTTAAGTGACCAGTTCGGATGGTTAAGTGCAACTAAAAAGCCCGCATCGTTTAAGCGCTTAACCGTTTCGTTTATGCTCTCAAGCGTATATTCGCGTAAGTAGCCGTCAACCTCCATTCCGTCAACAGCCCTTCCTTGCTCCCTCCAAGCATTTAGCGCGCCCTCGTGTGTTGCGGGGTGGAACATCTTGTTCGGGTCCTTTGAGTAAACGCCTAAGTGAATTACCTTCTTTGAACGCCAAGCGTCCATATATCCGCCCTCGGGCATTTCAAAGCAGGGCTTGCAATCATTAATAGAATATTCCGATGAGGTAATAGCCAAGAATTCATCATCTGTTAAATCATTGTGCGTGCGAATGATTTCGTGGTCAGTATATGCGACAATTGAATATCCCATATCCTTGTATGCCTTCTTTATCTCCTCGGGAGAGTAGTGTCCGTCGGAAACAGTTGTGTGACAGTGCATGTTGGCTCTATACCAATTTACACCGCTTGGTAATAAATCTTTTCTCATAATTATTCCTTTCTTAACGGTCGATTTTGAATCTACCCTGCATTATTTCTCTAAATAGTCCGCTACCTTGTAGTAGTGTGTATGTGCGCTGTTTCCGTTTTCGTCGCGCACAGTTACGCGGAACAAAACGTCGCCTCTGTCAAGCCAAAATTCCGCGTGGGTCATGTCCTTGCCCGATACGTGTCTGTATGCGCGGCCAAAGCCCGTTATAAAAATATCTGTGGCAGGCGTGCAATCGATTTTTATCATATTGTCCTCAATATAAAGGGCGTTGATTCTCGGTGGATTTTTGCCGCTTGCACAGTAATAGTCACCGTTTTCCATAGCGCTTATTATGCTTTCGTAGGTAAGCTCCTTTGCGCCAAAGAAGGTTGAGCCACCAAACGAGCCGTCAAGTGAGCCGCCACCGTTGTGGTTGTCGTCACCCATGATACAGCCAAGCTTATACATTCCGTCCCTTACCATATGGTCGTAAATGTAAGGGCAATATTCGCCACCCGTTTCACGCTCCGTTGCGTAGTTTAATATTTCAAGCGCCCAAAGACCCTTTATATCAAGACAGTCCTGAAGGGGCATAAGCGACCAGTTTGGATGGTTCAAGGAAACAAAGAAGCCGTTTTCGTTTAAGCGCTTTACCGTTTCGTTCAAGCTTTCCTTTGTATATTGACGCGCGTAGCCGTCGCAATCGATGGGGTCGAGCAGCTTGCCGCACGAACGCCACCAACCAAGTGAGCCCTCGTCAGCCGCTGGATGAAACGTATTGTGCGGATTTTTTGAGTAAACACCCATATGAATAGTTTTTCTCATCTTCCAAGCGGGGACGTCCACACCCTCAACGTTTTCGGGGCCTGCGCGGAATTCCGTCACCGAATATTCAGCACCTGTGAGCGCAACGAAATTTTCGTCGGTAAGGTCTGAATGGTCAAAAATCGCCTCGTGGTCGGTGTATGCAACCACCGAGTAGCCCTCATTCATATAAAGCTCCTTAACCTCGGCAGGGGTATAGTGTCCGTCGGAAACGGTTGTGTGACAGTGCATGTTGGCTCTGTACCAATTAACACCTGACGGTAATAAATCCCTTCTCATATTTTTTACCTCTCTTCAAAGTAATCGTTAACTCTATAATAATGCGTGTGTGCATTGTTGCCGTATTTATCGCGCACCGTTACGCGGAACATAACGTCTTTTTTGTCGAGCTTAAATTCTGCGTGGGTGATTTCCTCTTTATCTGTTTTGAATGAGCGAAACGCTCTGCCAAGACCGGTCACGACAACGTCAACTGCGGGTGAGCAATCTATTTTTATCACGTTGTCCTCAACGTAAAGCGCGTTGATTCTCGGTGGGTTTTTGCCGCTTGCACAGTAAAATTCACCGTTTTCAAGCGCTTGCATAACGTGTGAATATTCAAGCGTGCGTGCACCTATTATCGTCGAGCCACCGAAGGAATGGTCGAGTGAGCCGCCGCGATTGTGGTTGTCGTCACCCATATTGCAAAACAGACCGGGATTTTTGCCGCTTCTTATCATATGGTCGTAAATATACGGGCAATATTCCGCGCACGTTTCACGCTCGGTTGCGTAGTTCAAAATTTCAAGTGACCAAAGTCCCTCTATGCTTAGGTAATCGTTCATATCGTTTAGGGACCAGTTCGGATGATTTAGGGAAACCAAAAATCCCGCCTCGTTTAAACGTCTTACCATTTCGTTTATGCTTTCAATGGTATATTCGCGGTGATAGCCGTCGCAGTCGATTTCGCCTATATCACGCCCTTGCGCGCGCCACCACATATCAAAAAGCGTGTTGTCCGTTGCGGGGTGGAAGGTGTTGTGCGGATTTTTGGAGTAAACGCCCAAGTGAATAACCTTGTTTCTGCGCCATAGCTCCGTGTCGGTCCCCTCGGGAATTTCAAAGCAGGGCAGAGTATTGTCAACGGAAAACTCGCTTGATGTTATCGCTAAAAAACCGTCATCATTTAAATATGAATGGTCACGAATCAGCTCGTGGTCACTGTACGCCACGATAGAGTAGCCCTCATTCATATAAAGCTCCTTAACCTCGGCAGGGGTATAGTGTCCGTCGGAAACGGTTGTG
>JAZREL010000018.1:0-50657 GCA_045660785.1 Eubacteriales bacterium
GTCTGCAACTTGGAAGAAAATGCCAGCGTCACTTGTATCAATCATACCTGTTGTAACGTTGTAGGTATATTCGTACTCACTGCCCATAGCTGTGAGAACACCGTCTGCAAATACAACGAGGTCTGTGCCGAGGTAGTACTCGCCGTTAACTAACGCGTTGTTAACAACGTATGAATTGCCGCATGAGCAAGTATACGTAATCGCGCCGTCTTCGTTGGGCTCGCCTGCTACGTAGTTATGCTCGTGATCCATGTAGAAAATATCGTTGTATGAAATGCCTGTTACTGTTTCGCTGATTTCGCCATTTTGATAGTAGTAAACGTTTGAACCATCGTAAACGTAAGGAGCAACAACGTACTTAACTGAAGCAAGCTCGCCTGTGAAGTTAACAAGCTTGTAGCTGTATGATGTGTTTTCGTAGTCGTTTAATGATTGAACGTAAATCTTGCCGTTTTCAAGCTCGATTGGTTTTCCGTCCTCACCGATTGGGGACTGACCGTTCAAGGCGTCATATGCAACGATAACGATACCGATATCGAGCTCTGCGCCGAGCATATTTTCATATGCCTCCTTAGCCTCGTGGTTTAACGTAAAGCCGAAGCAAGCTTCGCCATTTTCGTTAATTGAATACTCTGTGAACTGAAAAACATCACTTGGAGTGATAGTTTCAGCCGTTTCATCCGCGTAAACGCCCATTGCAAGCGCAGCAAAAAGCATAACGCAAACGAAAATCAATGATGCAATTTTAGCAATGCTAAATTTTTTCATTTTTTCTTCTTTCCTTCCTTTTATTTCTTGTACGTGTATGTACAATTTTGATTATAACACCGATTTCGACATTTTTCAAGTGTGTTTTACTATATTTATGTAATATTTTAGTAATATTTTTTTAATACTCTCTTGGCACTGAATTTTTTCACGTTGAAATTGGCAAAATGTGAACCTGAAAATGCATGAATTTGTAGGGACAGGCGTCCTCGACTGTCCGAAAAAAGATACAAGGCACCCGCAAAATTTTGGGAAGGCTCGCTACGCGAGCTATTTCTGCCCGACCTTTTCCTTGCAAGCAGAGAACGGTCTCGGTCAGAAATGCGAACCCAATCCAAAATGCGAGCATTTGTAGGGACAGGCGTCCTCGACTGTCCGAAATAAAATACAAGGCACCCGCAAAATTTCGGGAAGGTTCACTCCGTGAACTATTTTCGTCTGACCTCTTGTGAGCGAGCTCCCATCGGTCTTAGCCGAAAATGCGAACCCGATTCGTGCTTGCACGAAGATGTTTCGCCGTGAGAATGAGAAAACCGGAAAATTTCGGGAAGGGTCGCTACGCGAGCTATTTCTGCCCGACCTTTTCCTTGCAAGCAGAGAACGGTCTCGGTCAGAAATGCGAACCCAATCCAAAAGCGTTGCTTTTGGAGATGTGTTCGATGACGTTGCGAGCAAAAAAAGCCCCAACCACAAAAGTGGTTAGGCCTTTTTTTGGCACCCGCAACGGGAATCGAACCCATAACTAACCCTTAGGAGGGGTTTATTATATCCATTTAACTATGCAGGCGTGTGCCAAGCGGGACGCTTGGCATTATTTAATTGTTGTATTCCTCTAAAAGAGAGCGTCTGAAGAAGTCGCGATTGTCCTTCGAGTGGCGCTTTAATGTATCTGTTGAGTGAATAATAGTGTAATAATCGTTATTTGACACAACGTAATGCTCAAGCAGGCGGACGTCAACCATATTGAAGGTTGCCATAAGGTCGGACGTCGTTTCGATATCTTCCATAGATGGGTAAGCATTTCCGTCGGGATGGTTGTGCGCCAAAATAATCATTGAAGCGTTGTATTTCACCACTAAGTCAAGCACCTTTCTCGGTGAAATCTGCGCGGAGTTTACGCTTCCTTCGTGTAGCTTGACAATGTCGAGCATTTCATACTTATTATTAAGTAGGAGAAGATATATAATTTCGTTCTTTTCCCCGACATATTTATCAAGGAAAAAGTCGCCAACCTTCTCAGCGGTATCGAAAATATAATTTGAGGAATATTTATCGGTAGCGTAAGCACGCGCAATTGCAGGAATTAGCTTGATAAGCGTTGCGCTGTTTTCCTTAATGCCGTCAACCTTAATTAAGTCGTTGAAATCCGCATCGAAAACACCCTTTAACGTGCCAAAGCTCTTAAGCAAATCGTGTGCAATTTCGTTTGTGTCCCTGCGCGGAATAGAGTAGAAAAGAAGCAATTCCAATATATTGTGCTGCTCGAAATTGTCAATTCCTTGCTCTAAAAACCTCGCCTTAAGGCGTGACCTGTGTCCCTCGTGAACGTTGTCCTTCATTTGTTAACTACATCCTTTTTGTTGGTTTGTGTAACGATATAATGTGGGCGACCCTTAACCTCACTATAAATCTTGGAAATATATTGACCTACAACGCCAATTGAAAGAAGAATAAGCGTAGATGCTGCCAAAATCGTATAGAGAATGAGTGATGAGGTAATGCCCGTGCTTCCCATTGAAAAGCCCCAATTGATGGCGTGATAAATCATATAAATAAGCGGGGCAAGGGAGGCAAGACCTGTAAAAGCACCAAGGTAAAACGGAATTTTAAGCGGCTTGCTTGAAAATCCCATAATGCCGTCGATAGAATACTTAAACAGCTTTTTGAAGCTCCATTTGCTCTTGCCGGCAACTCTTTCAACGTTTTCAAACGGCAACCAATAGGTTTTAAAGCCAATCCAACCGAAAATTCCCTTTGAAAAACGGTTTGTTTCGCACATGGCGACAATTGCATCAACCATTTCGCGCTTCATCAAGCGGAAATCACGCGCACCGCTAACGATTTTTACGTCAGTTGTGCGGTTGAAAATTCTATAAAAAGAATTTGCAAAAAATGAGCGAATTTTAGATTCACCCGTGCGTGTGACACGGCGCGTGGCAACACTGTCGTATTCGCCCTTTTCTAAAATCTTTACCATTTCAGGCAAAAGCGAGGGTGGGTCCTGCATATCAGCGTCCATGACAGCAACGTAATCGCCCACGGCGTTGCAAAATCCCGCATACATTGCCGCTTCCTTGCCGAAGTTCTTTGAAAAGGAAATATAGTTAACGCGAGAGTCACTCTTTGCAAAATCCTTAATAATACTAAGGGTTTTGTCATATGAGCCGTCGTCAATAAAAAGATATTCAAATTCGTAGTCAGACATACTTGCGCTGACCTTAGTTAGCTCCCCGTATAAAGCAAAAAGAGAATCCTGTTCGTTATAGCAGGGAACAATCAGAGAAATTTTCATTTTAATCTCCTAATTATAAAATGACATCAAACATAGTTATTTTATCATACAAAAATCGCGTTGTCAACTTATTTCGCTAATATCCCTAATATTATAGGGACAACTATTGACAAAAAAAATAAAATATGCTAAACTATTTCCGTATGAAACGAAAGGGCGGGTTTTATAATGTTCAAAATTAAAATCGCTGACACTATTTTCAAAATTAATAATCTTTATTCCTACGTTGAGCGCCTTTGCAGAGATTATATTTACGAGGGCGATGATTTCGACTATGAGATAAATTCCACGCAGGAGCTTATTGAGGAAGAGCAAAAGAGAATTCCCGAGGGCGAAAATTGGACTCACCAATACATAGAAAATATCACTGTATATAGGGCAATCGCAATGAAATTCCTTGAATGTGATGCGTTCGTTATGCACGCGGCGGTTATTGCAATCGGCGATAAGGCATATGCCTTTACGGCAAAAAGCGGCACGGGCAAAAGCACACACATTTGCTTGTGGAGAAAGCTGCTTGGTGAGCAGGTTTACGTTGTAAACGGTGACAAGCCCGTTTTAAGATACCTTGACGGAAAGCTTTATGCATACGGCACACCTTGGTGCGGCAAGGAAATGTGGAACACCAATACAAGGGTTGAGCTTGATGGCATTTGCTTCTTGCACAGAGGCACTGAAAACAAAATTTATCCATTTACACCGGGTGAGGCATCACCGCTTATTATTAAGCAGGTTTTCTTGCCAAAGGATGCCTTTGGTGTTATAAGAACCTTTGATATGGTTGATAAAATGTTAAATATTACAAAGCTTTGGAAGCTCGAATGCAATATTTCGCTTGAAGCGGCAGAGGTGGCTTACAATGCAATGGTTGGAGGTAAATATGAAAATTAGAAACGGATTTGTATTAAGAGACGTTGGAGGCAGAACGTACGTTGTTGCGGTTGGTGAGCTTTCAAAGACATTTTCCTGTATGATTACCTTGAATGAAACAGGAAAGCTCATTTGGCAAACACTCGAAAACGGCGCAAGCAAGGATGAGGTAGTTGAAAAGCTTCTTTCTGTTTACGAGGATGCCGACAGAGAAGTTGTTGAAAAGGACGTTGCGCTCTTTATTGAACGCCTTGAAAAGGACAATATCCTTGAATAATAAAATTGAATTAAACGATATTTGGCCTGTTATCAGCGAGGTTATCTCAAGCGGCGGAGAATTTAACTTCAAGCCAAACGGCATAAGCATGCTTCCGCTAATTCGCCCGGGCGTTGACACCGTTACCTTAGTTTTACCAAACGAGGTTAAGAAAACCGATATTGTGCTTTATAGGAGAGATAACGGTAAGTTCGTGCTTCACCGCGTAATGTACGTAAGAAAGAAAGATTATATTATGTGCGGCGACAACCAAAGGAGCTTGGAGGCGGGCATAAGAAGAGATCAAATTCTTGCGCTTGTCAAGGATATAGTGAAGGATGGCGTAAGCGTTGATACAACAACAGACGAGTACAAAAAATACGTAAAATCATTGTATCGAAAGACTTGGAAATCACGTATCCGCGTATTCTTAGCAGGCATTAAGCACAAAATTTTCAAATAAAAAAGAGGACTGAGGCAATAGCTTCAGTCCTTTTTAATTTTATTTAGCTTCCTTGCTAACCGCATCGTCAATCTTGTTTCTTACCTTTACAAAATAAAGGAAAGCAAGATTTATAATCACCATAAGGTAGAGTGCAAAATTAACGATTGAAAGAACAAGTGCCGCCTCGCCGAACATTCCGTCAGGGTTAATGAGAGCGGTAATAAATATGCCCGTTACGTGTGGGAGCATAAGTGTGATTGAAAGAAGTAAATTAAGAAGCGTTACGGTTTTGAAGAACATTGTGCCAAACATAACGATAAGTGTAACTGTTAAAATAATCGGAAGCACCCACTCGTATGCTATCAAAGCCGACGGATTTTTGCCGCTTGCAAAATAATGCACTAAGGAAGCCGCCATTAAAATAAGGTTAATGGAGAATACACCGATTCTGAATTTAGAAAGAAACTTCTTTGCTGAGCCCGAAAGTGATGCACAAGCAATAACGTAGCCGTAAAACATAGCCAAAATTGGGTAGTGGCACCAAAAGCCCGTGTGAGCAAGAAGCGCGTTTACGATTACTAAAACAACCGCAAGGTTGGCAATAACAATGAATAAAAAGTCCTGCCAGGTGAGGTTAACCTCGCCGAATCTGAGCGGACGCTTTGGATTTTTTTCAATAGGTGAAATTTGCATATGTATTTTATCGATAATACCTTGTATTATCAGTACCTCCTTAAAATAGTCAAGTGTCTAAAATCTTGCTAAAAATATAATAGCAAAAAAAGAGAATAAAGTCAATATTATTTTTACTTTTTGTTTTTGTAAATTAAAAAATTCACCTCAACCGTTGTTTCAAGCGTGTCAATTTTAAGCAGCTTGTCCTTGTCCGCTTGGCTTGTCCTATGATAATACGGTGTCATTGTGAAAAGCGCTTGAATACGCTCGTTCCCTTCAATTACGGTCTTATACATTAAGTTTTTAACCTCTGTAAGCTCAAATGACTCAAGCTCCAAGAATTTTTCTTCATTTTGATATACGCTATCGTATAAAACGGATTTTAATCCGTCTAAATGGTCAATACCCGCTGAAACAACAACTAAATGGCCGCCGTTTTTGAGAATTCTTGAAAATTCCTCGCTTGCAACGGGTGCAAACAAGCTCACAACTATATCCGAGTAATCATTTTCAAGCGGCAAATCAAATATGTTTGCAACCGAGAAAAATGCGTTGTCAATGGAAAGGGCGCGCGCCACTTTTGCACCGTGCTCGCAACCGTATTTTGACATATCAAAGCCCAAAACGGTTGACCCTGTGTTTGTTTTTGCTATTCCTAAGGAGTAGTAGCCCTCGCCCGAGCCCGCGTCAACAACCGTTTTTCCGCCAAGAGAGGAAACGATTGAAATTAGCTCGTTTTTTATCTTTTCGTAAGCACCGCACTCGAAAAAGCTTGTGCGCGCACGTATCATCTCTTTTGAATCTCCGGCTTTGGCGTTGTTTTTCTTGCCGGGGTTTAAAAGATTTATGTAGCCGCTTTTGGCGTAATCAAAGGAATGATTATTCTCGCATTTAAGCGCACACTCGTTGCGCGTTAGCTCTTTTTTACAAATCGGACATAAAAACATTCAATTATATTCTCCAACTGTTGAAATTTTGCTGTATATATAGTATACTATATAAAATGTCATTTTTCAAGATAGGAGCAAAAATATGGTAAAAATAGGCGAAAGATACAGCGTGAAAATTGAAGACGTCAATATTTTCGGCAACGGAATTTGCCACCTTGACAGCTTTGTTGTGTTTGTGAAAAATGCTCTTATGGGAGAAACGTGTGAAATTGAAATTACTGAGGTTTCAAAAAAATTCGCATATGCGGTTGTTGTAGGTGACGTTTTTGGCGCGAGTACAAGACAAAACCCAAGCTGTGAATGCTATAACGAATGTGGCGGATGCGCATTTTTACATACAACCGTTGAAAACGAAAATCTAATAAAGGAAAATTACGTAAAATCAATTTTTAAGAAGAATAGAATTGATGTTGAAATTGGAAAAATAGAAGCGCCGAGCGTGGAAAAATACAGAAATAAGGTAGTTTTTCATTTTGCAAACGGAGAATACGGCTATATGGCAAGCGGCACAAATAAGCTTGTCCCACATAAAAGCTGCATACTGAATAACGATATTTTCGACGAAATTGCCGAGTTTACGGGCAAAAATCTGCCGAAAAGCTCACTTAGGGCGCTTTACATAAGAAAAAATTCACAAAATGAAAGCGAGCTTATGGTTTGCCCAATTCTGCGCGAAACGGTGGATTTAACAAGCTACACAGGCGCGCTGATATCTGAATTCCCAAATGTGAGAACGGTTTTATATTCCGTTTACAGTGAGCGAGATTTTGCACTTGAAAAGGTGAAATTCAAAACCTTATACGGTGACGGCTATATTTATGATGAGCTTCTTGGCTTGAAATTTAGAGTTTCGCCAAGCTCGTTTTATCAGGTTAACCACGAGTGCGCAGAAAAGCTGTACCAAAAAGCGATAGAGCTTGCTTGCCTTACCCCAACTGACAAATGTGCCGATCTCTTTTGCGGCACGGGCACAATAGGCATTATAGCATCTTCTAAAACGGGTGCAACCGTCTATGGTGTGGAAATTAATGAGGAAGCCGTAAAGGATGCTAAATTTAATGCAAAACTAAACGGAGTGAAGAATATCCGCTTTGAGGCAACGGATGCAAAAAATTTTGACGAAGCGGTTGACGTCGCAATAATAGACCCACCGCGCAAGGGCTGCTCGCCATTTATGATAGAAACGCTCCTTCGCTTAAAGCCAAAGCGCATTGTGTACGTTTCGTGCAATGCCGACACCCTCGCACGCGACCTAAAAGCGCTTCTTGACGAGTACCAAATCGCCTCGCCGATTTATCCTTTCAACATGTTCCCGAGGACAAGCCACGTCGAGAGTGTCGTTTGTCTGATGCGATCAGACAAAGCGACGTGATATAACGCCTTACGGCGCGTGATATAGACACCTACGGTGTCATGATATAGAACGCTACGCGTTCGTGATATGTCCCTTGCGCGACGTAAGGCAATGACGTTCCACGCGCACAACGTGCGCATATCACGCTTGCGATAGTAAGCATATCACGAAAGCCAACTGCTTTCCATATCACGACGGCAACGCCGTCCATATCACTCCACCGAAGGTGGACCAAAAGGAGTTTATTATGCCAAAGACTTCACACGAGCTCGCAATCGAATTTGCAGTTGAAATTACCGAATTATGCTCAAAAATTAAAGGTCGCCCCGAATATACAAAGCAACTTATTCGTTCCGCTTCTTCGATCAGTGCAAATATTGCAGAGGCGAAATATGCCGAGAGTAATGCTGACTTTGTTCATAAGCTTGAAATAGCACAAAAGGAAGCAAACGAAACGGAAAATTGGCTCTGCGTTTTATGTAAGAGCGGTATTATTGACGAACAAACATTTAAATCTTTACGTAATAAGTGCGGAAAAATCAGAAGAATGTTGATCGCTTCAATCACTACCGTTAAATCAAAAGCAAACGGACAAAAGTGACTTTTGAGTTTTGCTCAAAAGTTCATTTTACAGCAGTTTAGTATAACATATCGAAGAAGAAGGAGAACATTATGCCTTATTATTTCCCATTTGGACAAGAACTGCATCCTTTGGTGCAAGAAGATAAATCTCCCAAAAAGGTATTCGTGCTAGGAGTGTATGCGAGTGCAGTCCATGCAAGATGGAAGAAAGACGGTCGAGTCGTATGTCAGGCACTTGCGGTGGCAAGCGAACCAAGAATTTTTTGGGACGGAAACGAAGACGAAGCGAGAGCGATTATCGAGCAAATAAACATACCCAAAGAGCTTGGATACCTTGAACCTGCGGGTAAGCAACTCAACGGACCGTCCGCAAAGGTTTTGGATGACAACATCCTTGCCCCACTTGGCTTTACTCGTACCGATGCGTGGCTGTGTGACTGTCTGCCCGAAACGCGGATCAATTCAAGTCAAGCAAAAGCACTCAAGGATAAATATAATCCCTTAATCGAAGAATACCACTTAACCCCCGTGACAATACCGGCTCGTCCTTCTGCGTTTTGCGACAAAGCAAGAAACCTTGAAATTACCGACGAGCTTATGCAATCCGAGGCGGAATTGCTTGTGTTGCTTGGAGATATTCCGATTGCACAATACCTTAAGAAAGTGGCAAACATTCCGTACTCAACGCTTGGCGAATATGTAGATATGTATGGCTATGGAACAAAGACCGAGGTAATTATAAACGGAAAGACTATACAGGTGTTACCGCTTGCACATCCAAGACAGATCGGAGCCTTGGGGACTCATAGCGAAAAGTGGTTTTTAGCACACAAAGAATGGGAAAAGCAACAGTAAAATATACCTTTTGTCGTTACAACCCCCATTTTTGCCCGATTTTGAGACCTTTTGGAGTCCCCACCCACGTTGAAAGTGTCGTTTGTCTGACGAGGAAATGAGCCAAAAGCGCCTTAAAATAGGTAAAATTAAGCATTTTTGAGAGGTTTGGGAGTAGAAATTCAAAAAAATAGTGTTCAAAATCAAAAATCGCCCCATTTTGGTGGTGGGACAAATAATGATTTCGAGCAAAACTCGAAACTCTTATTTACAGCAGTACGGTATAACATATCGAAAGGAGAAAATGATGATAAAGTTTTATGGGTTTAATAACGGAAAAGCCATTGCAGTCAACAATCACAGAAACATGATGAATGCATTTTGGATAACATTATTGCCTGCGCTAATTTTATCTGTTATTGCTTTTATTTTTGCTCCAATTGCTTTGATTCCAATTTGGATAATGCCGATTATGTTTTTTTCAATTGCTTGGCTGGTTTTTATTACAGAAAAATATGATGAGACTGTATTTTTACAAGGTCAAAAAAAGAAGCACGAATTTTTGATTGACAATGGAGTGATCTACAAAAATGGCAAAGAACGAAAAAACATAGGAAAGATGTCCTTATATAAATACAAGAAGTACTTGTTATTTGTCTTTAATGGAGGCGAGTTTTATTTGATTCCCAATAATGCTTTTATTGAAGGCTCAAGAAGTGAATTTTTATCATTGATACAATTTACAGGGATTCACTCTTTCGTATTCAAAAACAAGATGTAAAATATACCTTTTGGCTTTACCCACCCTGTTTTGTCCTATATCGAATTTTTGCTTGTCTTGAAAGGAAAGTATATTATGAAAAAGATTATTTCTTCTACAAAATGGTTAATAACTTATCTAATTATTTTATTCGTTTTAATTAGCTTGGATATATCTGGAATTGTATTAACGGTTTGTTCTATTATTAATAGCGACTCCTCGCTATTGGCTATCGGACTTGTAGTTTTGGTTTATATGTTACCTGTTACAGGAATCATTCTTTTCTATCTAAACCGTCGGGCTTGTCTTGTTTGGGTTGAAGATGGAGTATTAAAGCATAAAGGATTATTGTTTGGTTATAGAGGAAATATAACCGCTGAAAAAGTATATTTCGTGTCAATTTCTTATGGGAATAAAAAAATACGTATTATTATTGACGGTGATAACGAGCATCATCGAAAAAGAGTAATTGAACTAAAAAATAACGACTCTAATATGCTTTTGGTGAAATCCTTTTGGAAAGGTGAAATCTTTAATCCAAACGAATATTTAAATCAAATGAATAATGATATTGACACCATTATAGGTGGACAAAGAAATGATTAAAACATCGCACTTGTAATCGAGAATTGATTTCTTTATTGGTCTAATAAGAAGGAGGATGTCTCTATGACTCAAGCACAGAAAATGAGAAAAGCCCTTGAAGAAAATGTAATATCAAAATTGAAGGAAGACGGTTTTGTTGGGGAATATCCCGATTATCGAAAAGTATATCCAAACAGAATAGAGTTAATCTCTTTTCCCAAATATAAGCACGGAAATGCTTTTTATGTATTGGCATCCGTTGCTTATCCTAACAGAGAAAAGGAAAAACAAAACATAGATTATAATTATTTCAAGGGTGATTTTAACGAGCTTATAGCGGATGAGTGCGGTGGATTGCGGTATTATTTAAAGGGCAATTTTGGAGATTTGTTTTACTATACCGATGTTTATTGGCAAGGCGGAACTTTAGGTTGCATCGGCGTTTCGGAGGAAAAAGCAAAGAGCTATAAGCGAAAATGGTATGAGCTGCATCTTCAAAGATATAATGAAAATATTTACAATAAGATTTGCAACAAAATTAATAAAAAGCTCCCCAAAATCTACAAATGGTGGGCAAAAACTAACAAAAAAGAAATAGTTTAGGAGAAAAAATTATGAATATATTCTGTGTGATTTTATCAATAATTCTAACTCCATTGGCTATTTCTGTAATTATTCCGTGGATGTACGGGCTTTCAAAAAAGGAAGAAGCACAAAACGGCTTTGTTTCAAAGACAAAGTTTCCGAAACGCTATACGGTATGTTCACTTATTGCATTAATTATTACCACTGTATTATTTATTGTCGGCACAATATTAATAAGAATCTTTGAAAAGGATTTTCCTGTTCATTCTTGGATTGCGTTTGTTTTTGCTATGCTATTTATAATTTCAATACCTTTGATAATGGTGTTGATTGCATTTTTTACATGCGAGATTATAAGAGACGACGGAATACTCTTGAAAGGACTGTTTAAGAAGAAATTTATTGCATATTCACAAATGGCTTCATATAAATATTCATTTAATCAGCTTACAGTTTACGACTGCGAGCATAAGGCTCTTTTCGGTGTTTATGATAACAGAGTAGGAATAAAATCATTAATAAATCAGCTTGACAGTAAAGGAATATTCAAAGAATAAGTTTTTGTTAAGGAGAACACAAAAGCAATGAAAAATAAGAAAGAAATATCTAAAAAAGAATATATTTTGTATCTTGTTATTATTTCATGTGTGATGGTTTTGGCTATTGCGCTCTTGGCGGTCGCGGTGATTCTTCAAAATATAGGCGTTAATCCCCTAATTTACACAGTACTTGGACTTTCTAGCTTCCTAATTTTAATATTTGGAACTGTATTTGGAATAGTTAAGCTTGGAAGGGTGCAAAAATACGAGCTTAATCAAAAGGTGAAAAAATTAGAAAAAACAGAGCTTATTTGCTTGGAGGGAGCCTCAAAAACGAAAATAATCGATTATTGCGAGCGCAAAAAGTATAAGTTGATAGAAAATAAGTATTATCATAAGCGCCGTTTTTCACTATTCAACGATTACATAAATTATTTTATAAAATTAACCGACAAAAACGCGCCGCTTGATGAGTGCGTGAAAAAACAAATCCAACTGTTTGACCAAGAAAACCGCAAGGAAAAAACCAAGTGCTTGATAATTGTGTTCTTCTCCGAAACGATAACACAAGCCGACCTCAAAGAATTAAAAGAATATTCTTTAACTCTCGCGGCGGCAGAGCTTCAAATTAAAATGCTGGGATTGAAGTATGAGTCATTAGTTGTTGCCTTAGCAGATAACAATAGCGGAAAGCTTTATGCCTTTAATGAGTATAAGCATAGCAGTACTATGAATAGCAGCGGAGTTAATCTACTAAGAAAAATGTTAAAATAAAAGGGAAAGGAGCAAAGCGAATAATGAGAGCTTGCCAATATTCAAGAAAATGCAGCGGATGTCAGCTGCAAAATCTTTCATACAAAGAGCAGCTTAAAATGAAGCAGGTGAAATTAATTCGCTTGCTTGGGCGCTTTTGTCACGTTGAGGAAATAATCGGAATGGAAAACCCCTTGAATTACCGAAACAAGGCACAAGCACTCTTTGGCTACAAAAACGGCAAAATTATATCGGGTATTTATCAGTCAGCAACTCATAAAATTGCCGAGGTTGAAAGTTGTATGCTTGAGGACGAGGAGTCCCAGAAAATTGTAAGCACAGTGAAAAAGCTTGCGAGGGAATACAAGATAAAAGCATACGATTTGCAAACAAAAACGGGCTTTTTAAGGCACGTTTTGGTAAGAAAAGGGCTAAAAAGCGGCGAATTAATGGTCGTCATTGTTAGCGCGGACAAGGAATTTTCAAATAAGGAAGCGTTCGCTAACGATTTGGTGAAATCGCACAGCCAAATATCAACCGTTGTTTGGAACGTAAACCCAACAGATACCCCCCTTTTCCTTGGCAAAAGGAGCGAAGCTTTATTTGGAAGCGGCTACATAACCGATGAGCTTTGCCAACTTAAATTCAGAATAAGTCCTGCATCGTTTTATCAAGTCAATCCCATCCAAACGGAAATTTTATATACTATTGCAAAGGATTATGCAAAGCTAAAGGGAGACGAGGTAGTGCTTGATGCATATTGCGGCACAGGCACAATAGGTCTTATTATGGCAAAATCAGCGAAAAAGGTAATCGGTGTTGAAATAAACACTGATGCAACGCGCGATGCAAAGGAAAATGCCGCCTTAAACGGTATTGATAATGCAGAATTTTATAACGAGGACGCCTCGGATTATATCGCCCACCTTGCAGGTAAAAACGAAAAAATCGACGTGGTAATTACCGACCCACCGCGTGCAGGATGCAGCATAAAATTCTTGAAAAATCTTGTCAAGCTCTCTCCTAAAAGAGTGGTTTACATCTCCTGCAATCCTGAAACGCTTGCAAATGACCTGATCGCGCTCACAAAAGCGGGTTATCGAGTTAAGAAAATCCAACCGGTTGATATGTTTCCGTACACAAGCCACGTTGAAACAGTCGTTTCATTAACAAGAAAATAGACGCATATTAAGGAGATAAAATGAAGCACAATATGAAGCTTAATCCCGTTCCGTTTGAAATGATAAAAAGCGGGCAAAAGACAATAGAGCTTCGCTTATACGATGAGAAAAGACAACTTCTTATGGTGGGAGACGAGATTATATTTACTAATAACGTAACAAGCGAAGTAATGAGTGTAACGGTTGTAAAGCTACATATATTCAATACGTTTGACGAGCTTTATAGCTTCTTGCCCTTATTAAAATGCGGATATACAGACAAGGACGTAGAGAGCGCCTCGCCCCAAGACATGGAAAGCTATTATACAAAAGAGGAGCAAGCAAGATACGGCGTTGTCGGAATTGAAATTTCAAGGTAATTAAGTATGAATTTTGTAATCAGAGAAATAGAAAAAAAGGACAATAAGGCAGTAGAGAGTGTTATCAGGTCGTGCTTAATAGAATATGGCGCAAACCACGAGGGCACCGCGTGGCAGGACCCCGATCTTGGCAGATTTTCCGAAATATATAACAGTGAGGGAAATAAATATTGGGTTGCCGAGGACGAAAACGGTGAAATTGTCGGAGGCACGGGCATTGGCTTTCTGACAAACGAGGTTTGTGAGCTTCAAAAAATGTACTGCTTGCCAAAAGCAAGAGGCACGGGAGTTGCGCACGCTTTAATTCAAATTGCGCTTGAATACGCAAAAAAATACTATAAAAGCTGTTATCTTGAAACGCTTGACAATATGACAAGGGCGCAAAGATTTTACGAAAAATACGGCTTTGTACGCGTTGATAAGCCCGTTGTAATAACCGAGCATTATGCCTGCGAGGTAAAATATCTAAAGGAATTTTAATATGAAAGCATACGAATTGTTTAACGAAATAATAGAAGGCGGTAAAGCCGACACCAAAACCTGCGACACCTTAAAGGCAGGGGACCCCGAAAAGGAGCTTAAAAGGGTTGCCGTTACAATGTTTGCAACCGTAGACACCGTGAAGCGCGCAAAGGAGTGGGGGGCTGATATGCTTATCGTGCATGAGCCAACTTACTACGACCATTTTGAGGAAATTGAAGACTTTCCCGTTGTTACACAAAAAAGAAAGCTGATAGAGGAAAGCGGTATAACGATATACCGTTACCACGACTATATGCATCACCGCGAAATTGACCAAATTCCCGAGGGAGAGCTTTATTATCTTGGACTTAAAGGTAATTTTGTGAAAACACCGTACAGTGCATCATATATGTTTACCGCAGAGGAACCGATAAGCGCATATGAGCTTGCAACCAAGATGGAAAATGAGCTTGGGATTAAAAGAGTTCGTATTGCAGGCACGCGCGACAAAAAATCAACTAAGATTGCGCTTTGCTTCGGCACCCCTGGTGGAGTTTTTGAGCTTCTTACAAGTGAGGACGTTGAAATTGTGCTAACGGGTGAGGCGTGCGAGTGGAAGCTTGCCGAGTATGCGCGCGATGCCGATGCACTTGGAATGAATAAAACGCTTATCGTTATGGGACATATCGGCTCCGAGAGGGACGGAATGCGTTTGCTTGCAAAGCGACTAAGCGAAAACCATACGGAATTTGAAACTTGCTATATAGAATGCACAGAGGTATATACGTACACAGATGAAAAATAAACCCAAAATAGCCGTAACGCAAAATATCGCGAGTGACGGCACGGTAAGCATTTTACCGCAGTATATAGAAGCGCTTGAGGATGCGGGCGCTGAGGTTGTGCTTATGCCATATACAGATAATCCAAGTGAGATTATAAGCATGGTAAAGGAAGTTGACGGCATTTGCTTTACGGGCGGAATTGACGTTGACCCAAAAAGATATTTTGAGGAAAAATTGAGCTGGTGTGGAGAAACGGATGACAAGCGCGATTTGTTTGAATTAGGTGTTTTCTTTGCAGCGACACAAGAAAACAAGCCGATTTTGGGTATATGCCGCGGCATGCAACTCATTAACGTTGCGCTTGGCGGCACACTATACCAAGATATACCTACTGAATATGCAAGTAAAATGAACCACGCGCAAAAAGAGCCGAAATTCGAGCATTCGCACGAGGTGAACGTAATAAAGGACACGCCTTTATATTATTTGATTGGGGAAGAGAGAATAAAGGCGAACAGCTTTCATCATCAATCAATAAAAAAGCTTGGAGAGGGACTCGAAACAATGGCAACAGCCGACGATGGAATAATTGAGGCAGTATATGCGCCAAATTACAGATATCTTCGCGCATTCCAATGGCACCCCGAAAGAATTTATCAAATTGACAGAAAACAAGTGTTGATATTTCAAGACTTTATAAATGCTTGCAAGGAGTAAATATGAAATTGCAATTTTTAGGCACCTGCGCGTGCGATTTTTCACCGAAGCTCGAAACCGAGTTCAAAAATATCTTTGATAACGATGCAAGACGCTCGTCAGCATTGCTTGTCAATGATACAATTTTAATAGATTGTGGAATTCATACTCTTGAATCGCTTGATATATTAAAAATTCCGTATGAGCAAATAACAGATATTTTAATTACTCATACTCACGATGACCACTATATTCCAAAAAACATTGCTGAAATAGCAAAAAACAGACAGTCTCCCTTGCGAGTATGGATAAGAGAGGGCGCAGAAGTGCCAGAAATTTCTAACGTTGCAATTATTAGAATGACTCTTTTGAATAAATATGAGCAATATGGCATAACGGTTACGGGCTTGCCGGCAAACCATGATCAAACAACATTTCCACAGCACCTGCTCATTGAATTAAATGGCAAAAAGCTATATTATGCTTGCGACGGTGGATGGATAATGTGTGATGCACTGAATTGTTTACGAGACAGCAACCTCGACGCTTTGATTTTAGATGCTACAATGGGGGAATGCGAGGGAGATTATCGCGTTGGAGAGCATAATAGCATTCCGATGATAAGATACATGCTTCCGTCTTTGAAAACAAACAAAATAATTGATGATAATACAAGGATTTTTTTGTCGCATATAGCACCGTCCTTGCATAAGCCACACAGCAAAACCGTCGAAATTGCAAGGGGCTTTGGGGCAGAGGTTGCCTACGACGGACTTTGCTTGGAGATTTAATATGAAAATAGGACTTTTTACAGATACACACTACTCGGATAAGACGGAACCGTCAACGAATAGATACCACGCGCGCTCTTATGAAAAGGTTAAGGCGGCGATGGAATACTTTAAGAAAAACGGCGCTGAGCTTGTAATTTGCCTTGGAGATTTGACCGATGATTGCATTAATATAAGGGATAACAAAAAAGCACTTCGCACAATTTCCGAGCTTATAAAATCGTACGAAATTCCTTTTTATTCCTTAATGGGCAACCACGATTATTTGAGCTTTACAAGAAAGGAATTTAATAATATAACGAGAGCATATCCGCCTTTTACGCATGGATTTGAGCGTTCAATTCTCGTTTTTCTTGACTGCAATTACGAGGATAATGGGAAAATTTACAAAAAACGTAATATTGATTGGACAAACACGTATTTGCCCAAAAATCAGTTTAAAATGTTGAAGAACGTTATTGAAACCGAAAAGAGAGAAATTTACATATTTTCACACCAAAATTTAGATACCGAAATTGACAAAAATCATATTGTCCGAAATGCTAATGAGGTGATTGCCTTACTTAAAAGGGGTAACGTAAAGGCGGTAATTCAAGGGCATTATCACGGTGGGCACGACACAGAAATAAACGGAATAAAATTCCATACGTTGAAGGCAACCTGTGAAAACGAGGACGGATATTACGAAATAATGGAAGTCCAATAAGAAATACATTATTCATATAGGGAATGAATTTAAGAAATAAATATTGACTATTATAGTAAATTGTGATAGAATAAATCTATAATAATAAATATTCACGCGATATTTTAGGAGGAATTTATGAAAAAGGTTATAGTTTTACTGCTTTCATTATTAGTTGTTTTCGCGTTGGTTGCTTGCGGTAACGGTAATACCGATACCAATACAGACACAAGCACAAATACCGATACTACGACAGATACAAGCACAAGTGGTGGCAATGGAACAAATACAGATTCAAGCGGCAATACGGATTCAGATTCCAATGTAGGTTCAGATTCAGATTCTGACACACCTGTGGATCCTGAAAAACCGGCTCTGCCCGATTATGAATCAACAACAGTTGAGGATTCTTTGAAAAATGAGCTCGGTATATTTGATGCCGAGGATAAATACGGTAACGAGGGTTCGGTAATCGACTACGTTACTACAAATGAAATTGACGTTTCACGTCAAGCCAACAATAAGCAAGCGTTTATTAATAAGGGTGGCGCATATAGAATTTATGGCACGTCAAATGACGGTCAAATTTACGTATCCGCACCTGACCAAGACGTTGTATTGATCCTTGACGGCGTTTCTCTTACAAGTGGTAATAGTATAGTTGGTCCTGCTATTTTCGCGGTTGACTGTGCTTCTGTTACAATTGTATTGGTTGAAGGAAAAGAAAACTATTTAGCAGATAACTCCGCAAATGACGGCGAGGGCGCTGTTATTCGTGTAAGATCCTGCAACCTTACAATTGAGGGCAAGGGCTCTTTGACAGTTGAGGGTAAGGCGAAAAATGCTATTGCCAATACCAAGGAGCTTACAATAAACAGCGGTAATTACAATATTTCTGCTGTTGGCCACGGTATTTACGGCAAGCTCGGACTTAATATAAACGGCGGTAAATTTGATATTGATGCAGGCAAGAGCGGCTTTAAGAGCGGCGACGGCGAAGACGTATCAAGCTATGAATACGGTTATATCAACATAAACTCAGGTAGCGTTAGCATTGATTGCGGTACAAACGGTTTTAACTGTGTTGGCCCTGTTTCAATAAAGGATGGCAGAGTAAATATTACTGCTGAAAACGGCAACGGTATTGATGCGCTTGAGGACGTAAAGGTTAGCGGCGGTACTGTAATTATCAACTCTTACAAGTCTGCAATTGCAACTGATGAGGATGTTAAAATCACAGATAAAGCAAATCTTAAGCTTATAGCAACAGGAAACGGCGTTTCTGCAACGAACGTTACTGTTGATACAGACGGTGTAATTTACATTAAAACAACTCCAACCTATGAAAAGGTAACAGCAGAAACATCTGCAACAGAAACAAGATACGTTTACAAGGACGGCGCTTACGTTATTTATGACGAAGCGGTTGACGGAAAGAATGCAACCCTTTACACCTTGAGAGATTCCAGAGGCTTTGAGGCAACTGACGTTGTAATAAGCGGCGGAATTATCGGTATTGATTCATATCAGGATTGCATCAACACTGATACACTTACTGTAAACGGCGGCAAGCTCGTGCTCTTTACTGCAAGCGATGCAATAGATGCAGCAGTTCAAGCGGATATTAGCGATAAGGCAGAAATTATTGTTTTAGGTGCTGAAAAGGGTATAAATGCAAACGTTCTTAATATCAGCGGCGGTTCTCTTAATATCATCAGCGAAAAGGATGCTATTAACACCAATGCAGGCACTATGACAGGCGGCACGGTTTACTTGTTCGACAAGATTGATTTGGGCACTGACGGAACAATGACAGTTAACGGTGGCGTATTGTTAATTGTTAGCACAACAGATAATAGACAAACAACCGCAGGAGAAGCAAACTTTGCTTCTGCAGCTATTACAGACAAGAAGGATGCAATGGCAGGCAATTACCTAAAGGTAATCAACGGTGATGAAATCGTTTTGGTTGAGCTTCCAAAGGATTATACAGAAAAAATGGCTGTTTACTATGCTTCAAGCAATATTGCTGACAGCGTTATGATTGCTATCGGCTCTTGCAATGAGGATGGCACATTCACAGCAATTTACACTCAAACAATTGAATAATAAAAATGGCTGTTGAGAAATCAACAGCCATTATTTTTTTGAGCTTTTTCAACGACAACCAAAATAACTGTGTATATAAACGCGGGGTAAATATTGAAAAAGTGATTATCAAGCAAGCTTGTTAAAAGCAGAGCGAGAATAGAAAGTGCTAAGAATATGTTTGGCAAGCATCTTTTTGAAATAAACAGCTTGACTGTTTGAAATCTATGGAATAAATAAGATGAAATACCAACAAGACCGCAGGTTGCCATCATTTGAATTATTGTATTGTGGTATCTGTACGGTAAGAAAATTATAAATTGGTGCTCGGTTGCGTAGGATGAATTGAAGCCGCCACCAAATAGTGGGTGAGAGAGGAAGTTTTTAAGACCGTGTAGGTACATTTCAAACCGTCCGTTGTCATCTAACCCTCTTGCTAAATAATCACCTAAAATCGATGATATTTTGCCCCATAAAGCGATAAAACCAAGAACGCCCAATGAAAAAAGAACAGCGGTGAAAATACGGTTTATCAATTTATTGTTGCCGCAGAAGCACGAAATTATAACACAAGCAAGCAAGATAAACGATGCGGTGAGCAAGGATGAGCGGCTTAGTGTTAAAACTATGGCTCCGTAGGAAATTAATCCCGTTATAAAGAATATCGGGCCGAATTTTTTGACCGTAGAGGCATAGAAAAAGTGAATGGGCAAAAGCAGAGACAACACCCCACCGATATTGTTCCACATGCCCCAACCAACCTTTACGCTTTCCTTAACTATTTCGCCGTCAACGATTTGAATTTGATTTGTAAAAGCAATAAACAATTCAAGCGTAACAAGAATTGACATTATATATAAAATGTAAATTAAATAATCGGTCAGCTTTGAATCCTTGTTTAAATTTATTGAAAATAGAAAGAAAATTCCGAGCAAGGAAAAAATAAAAGCGAGGGCATATAGAATGTTTCCGATTTGGTATTCCTTGAAATTCAAGCAACCGTTTAGTAAAGCCGCACCCGAAAGCAACAAAAAGCCGAGGAGAAGCTTTGATTTGGTAAAGCCCTTGAAGTTAATGCTTTTTCTGTAGATTATAAAATGAGCGACTAAGAACGAGATTAAAGCCAAAGAGCCACAAGCGATTGCAATTAAATATGGCGCTTCGTAATATTTGCCGGATGAAACGCTTTTCTCGGAAAACATAAAGAGAGAATAGGTGAGCGGTGCGATAAAAAACTTTAAATCGTCGCAAACAAGAAGTCCGAGAAAAACAGTTGATAAAACTATCGTTATGCCAAATTCCTCGATTGAAAATGAGTGTGAAATCAGAATTGACACAGCCAAAATCAACGGATATATTTTGCCGCTAAAGAATTTTCGCAAAGCAAAAATGATTTTTATAAAATTAGAGCTTTTTGTGGTTGCGCTATTCATATTCCCCTCCGTCTTGTTAAATTAAAAAGGAATTCGGAACTCAAGTTCCGAATTCCTTGAAAGAATTACTATTCTTTGTCTTGCTCTTTATCTTTAGTCTTATGTTTGCTCTTTTTAGAGTCAGAAGCGTATCCATACGCACCGTAGTGGCCGTAGCCGTAGGTGGAATAGCCCTTCTTGTACTTACCGTAGTATTTCTTATAGTAGTTATTGTAGTAAGAGCCGGATTTAAGCGGAATCTTATTAAGGATTGCACCTAAAACCTTACAGTCGCTTCGTTCAAGCTGTTCCTTAACGTCCTGTGCCATTCTGCAGTGAATTTCGTTTGCAGAAATAATCATTATCGCACCGTCACAGAATGCAGCAATTGCCGCCGCGTCAATAACGGCACCGAGAGGAGCAGCGTCGATGATAACGTAATCATAAACGTCGCGCTTTTCTCTAACAAGAGCTTCAAATTTCTTGGAGCTGAGGAGCTCAACAGGGTTTGGTGGAACTGCACCGGCGAAAATCAAATCGAGATTTTCATATTGTGTTTTATAAAGAACGTTGTCAAACTCGGTTTGTCCTGAAAGATGCTCACTTAAACCGAAAACTTCTTTTTCGTTAAGTGTATATTTTGATGCGTAAATTGACTTTCTTAAGTCGGCGTCAATAAGCAAAACCTTTTTTTCAGCGAGTGAAAGAGATTTTGCAAGCTCAATTGAAATAGTACTCTTACCTTCGTTTTTAATACAGCTCGTTATAACGATTGTTTTGTATTCGCTACCGCAGAAGAGAAGGTTGGTACGAAGTGCCTTGAATGCTTCGCGAACTGAATAGTCCTGCTTTGTTTCATTAAATTTAGTAATATTCATCGCTTTTCTTACCTTTCTTCAAAGTCTGGGATAGCACCTAAGATGTTGAGCTCAAGATGCTTTTCAATATCGTCAGGAGTCTTAATCTTGTCATCAAAGAAGAAGATGAAGAACAATACTGCGCAAGTTATAACAACGCCGATTGCAACGGCGATAGCAACGTTTTTAGGGAAGTTTTTGTTTGACGGATCGTCTTGAGTTGTACCGCTCTTGAAAATATCAGTGCTGATGCTTGTTCCCTTTGGAACGATTTCAGCCTTTACGTATTCCTCGTAAACTACTGTAACTGCATTTGCAATAATGCAAGAAAGATATTTATTCGTTGTTGTTGCAGTAACTGTAAATGTGTTCTTTGCATTGGTAGAGGTTGTAATCGAAAGAGCACTTTGAATTGATTTTGCATTTATTGCCTTGCCGTTTGTGTATTTTGAAATTGAGTAGTCAAGTGCTTCATTACCGCCAAGCTCCTTGAGAAGGGTTGGGTTAGACTTTAGAAGCTCCTTGTACGTGTCAATTACACCGTTATCGTTATCCTCTTCGTTGTTAAGAAGCATTTTTGCAACCGTTTCACAGAAAACGTTACCCTTAATAACCTCAGGAGTGTTATTGATAATTTGCTGACCTGCACTAAAGTCTTGTGACGTAGTGCCTTCATCAGTGATGATAAGCATGCTTGACGATGACTGATAGGTAGGTACGATAAAGGCGGTGTAGAGAATAGCAGCAACTAAGCAAACTGCAATTACAATAAGGATTATCCAAAACTTAGCAATGAAATATTGTAAAACGTCTCTGACGTCAATATCCTTAAATACCTTTTTTCTTTTGGTTTGTTCGTTTTTTGTGTCCATTTTATGCTCCTTAATGTGTTATTGTCTTGTTCTTCCAAAGCAATATGTAGTACAAATAAATGTTTTGAAAATCAACTGTATTTGTCGTTAATTTGTAGATGGGTTGAATATTTTCGCCTGATTGTCATGGAAAATACGCTTTGCGTAATCTGCACCGTATTTTTTGGCAATCTTACCGTGTGCCTTTGATAAAACAGGGGTTAAAACCTTGCTGTCGTGTGCGTCGGTAGCAACAATATCAACCAAATGCTTTTTTAGTGCTTTTTTTGCAAGTGCGCTCGACTTACCGATTTTGAATTTAAGAACGGAGAGCGCATTGATTTGAATCAGCGCACCGCGGTCCTTTGCTTCTTTAAGTAAGGAAAAGTCCTTGGCAATGCAGTTGTATCTTTCAAAATGTGCAAGAATCGGCTTGTAGCCCTTTCTTGATATATTTGAAAGTGCAGTGATTAATTCATGCTCGCTTACGTGAGGTGAAAATTCAACCAAAACGTAACGGCTGTTGCCTAGTGTTGAGCATTTGCCGTTTACCAATGAGTCGAAAATGTCGTTGTGGTACATTATCTCGCAAGCAAGATAGAGATGCATATCGGGATATTTTTCTTTTGCGTACTCCGTTGCCTCACTAAAGCGAGATTTCAAAAGAGAATTGTACGCATCAATATCCTCGTTGTCAGCAAATCTGTAAATCTTGAAATGCGGTGTGAAGCAAATTGTTTTGATATTGTCAGAATAGGCAATATCTATCATTGACTTCATTGATTCAATGCTTGAAGCACCGTCATCGACTTTGTATAGCGAGTGGTTGTGTATATCGAAAAAGCTGTACAAAATATCCACTCCTTATAAAAAAATCACACAAAGGTATTTTAGCACAAGGTGTTGATTTTGTCAAGTGCATTATATAATAAATTATAAAAAGTTTATTTCTGTCGTTTGCGGTTGACAAATTGAGCGAATTTTGTTAAAATTGGTTGAATAATAAGAAATGAAGGAGAAAATAATGAGAATTTTATTTTGTGCCTTGAACAGCAAATATATTCATTCAACCCTTGCCCCGTGGTATTTGGCAGCATCGGTTGAGAAGGCAAGTGGCGCGTCGGCAACTGTTTTTGAGGGGACGATCAACGAAAAAATCGAAGATTTGTATGCAAAAATTGAAGCATATGAGTTTGACGTAATCGGCTTTTCCACGTATATTTGGAATAAAAATTACGTGCTTCAGCTTGCGAAAATTATTAAGCTTAAGCTTAATAAAACTGTAATTTTAGGCGGCCCCGAGGTTAGCTATAACGCAAAAGAGATTTTAGAGGAAAATGACTTTGTTGACGCGGTAGCTTCGGGCGAGGGAGAGGAGCCGTTTTTTGATATTGCATCGGGGAAAAATTTCGATGAAATAAGTGGTCTTTGTTATAGAAAAAACGGTGAAATAATAGTAAAAGAGCCGCATATTTCCGTGGCAAACCCACCGTTTCCGTACACTCAAAAATATCTTGATTCGTTATCGGGCCGAATCGCATATTTGGAAACAAGCCGCGGTTGTCCGTTCAGGTGCGCGTTTTGCTTGTCGGGCAATCAGGGAAGCGTGCGCTTCTTCGATTTGGAAGAAAGCAAACACAAAATCTTGTTGCTTGCAAGTAGCGGTGCTCAAACTGTTAAATTCATTGACAGAACCTTCAATGCCGACAGGAAAAGAGCACGTGAAATTTTCAGCTTTATAATTGATGAATATGGTAAAAAAATTCCGACCTGTGTCTGTTTTCACTTTGAAATAGAAGCAAATTTGATAGATGATGAAACAATAAGGGTTATTGAAAAAGCACCCGCAGGACTCTTCCAATTTGAGATAGGATTGCAAAGCTTCAATGAAAAAACTCTTCAATATATATATAGACACGCTGATGTGGAAAAAACCGTTAAGGCGATAAAAAGAATCATTTCACTTGGCAATATACATGTTCATATAGATTTAATTGCTGGGCTTAGCTATGAAACAATGGAAAGCTTTGGCAACGGATTTAATAAAGCGCTTGCGTTGCGTCCAGATATGCTTCAGCTTGGCTTTTTAAAAATGCTTCACGGAGCTGAAATGCGAGAAAATACCGAGCGGTTTGAAGCGAAATATTCGTCTGAACCGCCGTACGAGGTGATTTCCACAAATTGGCTTGATAAGAATGAGTTAAACGAGCTTCATATGCTTGAAGACGTGTTTGAAAAGCTATACAACAGCGGACGCTTTCAAAGAACCTGCGAGTATATTTTTTCGCTGTGCGAAAATCCGTTTTTAGAAATGCTTAGCTTTGCTAAATATTGCCAAAGCGTGATGAAAAATAACACTCTTGACAATTTTACCGAGGCGGTTTACAATTACTTTTTAACAAAGGATGGAGTGGATAAGCTTGTCTTGAGAGATATGCTTGCGCTTGACCGTCTTTCGACGAACAAAATGGGAGTTTTACCTGAATTTTTGAAGGTTCATTCTCCGATCATTAAGAAGATGCTAAACGAGCTTGAGGCGAACAAGGAAACAAGGAGAGAAAAAAACGTCAAAAGGGCGGCAACGTTGCTGCTTTCTCGCCCTAATTTTGTTTACGTTGACTACAAAAATTTACATAAAGTCAAAAAAACCTACAAAGTTAATGAAATATATATAAATATTGACGAAAATTAAAAATATTAAAAAAACACTTGAATTTACAAAGTAAATGTAGTAAAATATATGCGAAATAAAATAAGGAAGTGAAAATTCATGTCAGAATGCACACATGATTGCTCAACCTGCTCACAAAAGTGTTCCTCACAGGCAATACCTAAGGAGCAGTTAAATCCACTTAGCTCTGTTAAGCACGTTATCGGTGTTGTAAGCGGAAAAGGCGGCGTTGGTAAGTCAATCGTTACCTCTATGCTTGCAGTTCTTATGCAGAGAAGAGGATATAAGACGGCAATTTTAGATGCTGATATCACGGGCCCATCAATTCCAAGAAACTTTGGAGTTAAGGATAGGGCAATGTCAAATGGTGAATATTTATTGCCTGTTTCTTCAAAAACGGGAATTGATATTATGTCGGTTAACCTCTTGCTTGAGGATGAAACAAGACCTGTTGTTTGGCGCGGACCTGTTATTGCAGGCACGGTTAAGCAATTTTGGACTGATTGTGTTTGGAACGACGTTGACTATATGTTCGTCGATATGCCTCCGGGCACGGGCGACGTTCCGCTTACCGTTTTCCAATCCTTGCCGATTGACGGCATCGTTGTTGTAACCACTCCGCAGGATTTGGTTTCAATGATAGTTGAAAAGGCAACTAAGATGGCTCAAATGATGAATATTCCGATAATCGGTATTGTAGAAAATATGAGCTACATTATTTGTCCTGATTGCGGAAAGAAAATTCACATCTTCGGTGAAGAGAAGTTAAACAAGGTTGCAAGCAAGCACGGATATGCGCTTCTTGGTAACCTGCCAATGGATGGCAAGCTTGCCGCACTTTGCGACAAGGGCATTATCGAGCTTATGGAAAATGATTATCTCGATAAAGCGGCTGACGCCATCGAAAATAAATTCGTTCAAAAATAATTTTATATAAAGGAGTCCCCTTATGAAAAAGAAAATGACAACTGTCGCTTTCAATGGCACTGCTGAGCAGCTCGCAAAGCTTGATGAGCTCATTGCAAAGCACAAAGGTGAAAAGGGCGCACTTATGCCTGTTCTTCAAGGCGCACAAGGTATCTACGGATATTTGCCAATCGAAGTTCAAAAGCATATCGCACTTTCAATGGATGTTCCGCTCTCTGAGGTATACGGAGTGGCAACCTTCTACTCGCAATTCATTTTGAATCCAAAAGGCGAATACGCAGTAGCAGTATGTCTTGGTACAGCTTGCTACGTTAAAGGCGCCGGCTTGCTTATGGACAAGCTCGAGTCTTTGCTTGGAATCAAAAACGGCGAAATCTCAGACGACAGAAAGTTTAGCTTGGATGCAACACGTTGCATCGGTGCTTGCGGCCTTGCTCCTGTACTTACCGTTAATGAGGAAGTATACGGAAGATTGACCCCTGATATGATCAAGGGAATTCTTGACAAGTATAATGCATAAGAAAGGACGGAAATAAAAGATGATTACAAGTATCGAACAATTAAAGGCAATAAGAGATGCTTATGCCGGAAAAATTAATTTCCGTCAACACAATCCTGGTGTAGAAGTATCTGATGGCAACATCAAAAAGCACGTTCTTATCTGCGGTGGTACAGGTTGTACCTCTTCAAAGAGCGTTCAAATCAAGGAAAAGATGGAAGAGGCAATTAAGGCAGCAGGCATTCAAGATGAGGTACAGGTTGTACTTACAGGATGCTTCGGTCTTTGCGCACTCGGCCCAATCGTAATTGTATATCCTGAAGGAACATTCTATTCAAGAATTGAAATTAAGGATGCTGAAACAATCGTTAACGAGCACCTCGTTGGCGGCAACCCTGTAAAGAGTCTTCTTTACTCAGAAACATTGAAGGGTGATGAAATCCTTTCTCTTAACGAAACTGCTTTCTATAAGAAGCAAAAGCGTGTTGCACTTCGTAACTGCGGTGTTGTTGACCCAGAATGCATAAGCGAGTACATAGGAACAGACGGTTACTTGGCTCTTGCTAAGGTTGTTACCGAAATGACACCTGACGAGGTTATTAACGAAATTCTCGAATCAGGCATCAGAGGTAGAGGTGGCGGCGGCTTCCCAACAGGTAGAAAGTGGATGTTCGCAGCAGCTCAACCTAAGGGTCAAAAGTACGTTGTATGTAACGGTGACGAGGGTGACCCAGGTGCATTTATGGACCGTTCAATCCTCGAGGGTGACCCACACGCTCTTATTGAGGCGATGGCTATTGCAGGTTATGCAATCGGCGCTAACCAAGGTTACGTTTACGTTCGTGCAGAGTACCCAATCGCTGTAAACAGACTCCAAGCTGCTATTGATGCAGCAAGAAAAGAGGGCTTACTCGGAAAGAATATTTTCGGTACAGACTTTGAATTTGATATGCAAATCAGACTTGGTGCAGGCGCGTTCGTTTGCGGTGAGGAAACAGCTCTTCTCACATCAATCGAGGGTAACCGCGGTGAGCCACGTCCACGTCCTCCGTTCCCTGCTGTAAAGGGTCTTTTCGGCAAACCAACTATTATCAATAACGTTGAAACATACGCTAATATTCCACAAATCATCCTCAAGGGTGCTGACTGGTTCAAGTCCATGGGTACAGAAAAGTCAAAGGGTACAAAGGTATTCGCTCTTGGCGGTAAGATCACAAACACAGGTCTTGTTGAAATTCCTATGGGTACAACACCCAGAGAAGTAGTTGAGGAAATCGGTGGCGGTATTCCTAACGGCAAGAAGTTCAAGGCGGCTCAAACAGGCGGTCCTTCAGGCGGATGTATCCCAGCTTCTAAGTACGACGTTGCTATCGACTACGATAACCTTATTGCTGAGGGCTCAATGATGGGTTCAGGCGGTCTTATCGTTATGGACGAGGAAACCTGTATGGTTGACCTTGCTAAGTTCTTCCTTGAATTTACCGTTGACGAATCCTGCGGTAAGTGTGCACCATGCCGTATCGGTACTGTAAGACTTCTCGAAATTCTTAACAAGATTACCGAAGGTAACGGTGAGATGGAAGACCTTGATAAGCTTGAAGAGCTTGCTAACTACATTAAGAGCGCTTCACTCTGCGGTCTTGGACAAACAGCTCCAAACCCTGTTCTTTCAACACTTGCAAACTTCCGTGATGAGTATATCGCTCACATTGTTGACAAGAAGTGTCCTGCAGGCGTATGTAAGAACCTCTTCACATACAAGATCGACCTTGACAAATGTATGGGTTGCGGTCTTTGCGCTAAGCAATGTCCTGCTGATGCTATTTCAAGAACAGATTACGTAGCTGCAGGTCATAAGCTTGCTTCAATGACAATCGACGCATCTAAGTGCGTTAAGTGTGGCGCTTGCTTGCCAAGCTGTAAGAAATTCGGCGCAATTTATAAGGGCTAATTGGAGGGAATAACATGGAAAATATGGTAAATGTTAAAATAAACGGTAAAGAATATGCTGTTCCTGCTAATTCAACAGTTCTTGAAGCTGCAAGATATGCCGGAATCGATATTCCTACACTTTGCTATCTTAAAGATATAAATGAAATCGGCGCATGCCGTCTTTGCCTCGTTGAGGTTAAGGGTGCAAGAGGCCTTGCTGCTGCTTGCGTATATCCTGTAAACGATGGTATGGAAGTATTTACAAATACTCCTGCAATCAGAAAAGCAAGAAAGACAAACCTTGAGCTTGTTCTTTCAGCTCATAAGAAGAAATGCTTAACTTGTGTACGTTCAACAAGCTGTGAGCTCCAAAAGCTCTGCCTTGAATACGGTGTTGATGAAGACCATTTCCAAGGAAATAACAACGAATACCCAATTGACTGCTCAACTGCTTCAGTTATCAGAGATAATGAAAAATGTATCCTCTGCCGCCGTTGTGTAGCTGCTTGTAAGAATATGCAGGGTATCGGTGTTATCGGCGCTAACGACCGTGGTTTTGACACACACATCGCTTCTGCTTTCGAGATGAAGCTTGGTCAAACATCATGTATCGGTTGTGGTCAATGTATCGTTGCTTGCCCTGTTGGTGCAATTTACGAAAAGGACGAAACACAAAAGGTATTCGACGCTATTTCAGACCCAACAAAGCACGTTGCAATTTGTGCAGCTCCATCTATCCGTGCTACTCTTGGTGAGTGCTTCGGCTTTGAGCCAGGTACTGATGTTGAGGGCAAGATGGTTGCAGCTATGAAGGCACTCGGCTTTGATGGCGTATATGATATGAACTTGACTGCTGACCTTACAATTATGGAAGAAGCAACAGAGTTCCTTGGCAGATTTAAGGAAGGCAAGAACCTCCCACTTATCACATCCTGCTCACCAGGATGGGTTAAGTACTGCGAGCACTATTTCCCTGAATTTGTAGACAACATTTCATCCTGCAAATCTCCACAACAAATGTTCGGCGCTATGTATAAGACATACTACGCTGAAAAGATGGGTCTTGATCCAAAGGATATCGTATTTGTATCAGCTATTCCTTGTACAGCTAAGAAGTTTGAGGTTAAGAGAGACTTCCAAAACGCTGCAGGTGTTGCAGACGTTGACGTTGCTATCACAACTCGTGAGCTTGCAAGAATGATTCAACAAGCAGGTATCGACTTCAAGGCACTCAATGACGAGAAGTTTGACGATCCATTTGGTATCGGTTCAGGCGCAGGCGTTATCTTCGGTGCAACAGGCGGTGTTATGGAGGCAGCTCTTAGAACTGCTGCTGAGGTTATCGAGGGTAAGACTCTTGAAAAGGTTGACTTTGATGACGTAAGAGGAACAGACGGCATTAAGAAGGCAACATATAAGCTCGGCGACGTTACAGTTAGAGTAGCAGTAGTAAGCGGAACAGCAAATGCTAAGAAGCTTCTCACAGCTATCAAGAACGGCGAAGAAGCGTATGACTTCATTGAGGTTATGGCTTGCCCAGGCGGCTGTGTAAACGGCGGTGGACAACCTACACAACCTGCAGTTGTTCGTAACAACGTTGACCTCAAGGCACTTCGTGCAAGCGTTCTTTACACAGCAGACAAGAAGATGGACTTGAGAAAGTCACATGAAAACTCTGCAGTTAAGATGCTTTACGATGAGTACTTTGAAGCTCCAAACAGCCACAAGGCACACGAGATTCTTCATACAAAGTACGTTAAGCGCGGTCTTTAATTAAATATAAAACCGACCTGAAATTCAGGTCGGTTTTTTAATACGCATAAGCATACTGCGATAGCAAAAAAATGCTTATGCGTATTTTTTAAACGCGTGTTTCTGTGTTGACAACAGCCAATGCGTGTGCTATAATAAATTCAAAGGAAAGGGGTGTTGACTTATGTTAAAAAACAAAATTACAACGAAAATCATTATAATTTCACTCGTTCTTATGCTTGCTGTAATTGCTGTTTGTTCTTGCAGTAGCGGAGGCGATTTTGACAGTGATTATAATGCAAACGGTAGCTCTATCACAACAGGTAATTTGCCTGATGGATTTAGTGAACTTAAGCTTATTTATCAAGCAAAAATCACGGTAGAAACTGAGGACTATAATAAATATATTGAAGAATTGCAGATAAAAATCGGTGAATATGGCGGATATATCTCATCTTCAAGCGAAAATACAACCGAAACCTTGAAAAAAGGCGTTTTGACAATTCGCGTACCGAGTGAAAAATTTAACGATATGAAGGCGGCAACGGCGTTCAACGGAGTAGTTGTAAACAGCAGCCACGAGGTGCTAGATGTAACTGAAAGCTATACGGACATCGAGGGCAGACTTGAGGCACTAAAGGCTGAAAGAGATGCCTTAAATGCTATGCTTGCAAAGGCAGAAGACGTTAGCACGATGCTTCAAATTCGAAAAGAGATAAATGAGCTTAATATCGAAATAGAAACATATCAAAGACAGCTGAATAAGTATGACAGTCAAATTGCATATAGTACCATAACTTTAACTGTAAAGCAACAAATTGATGACGGTGGTAATTCAGGAATTGTAATTTTCGTTTTATTGCTCTTTATTTTGCCTGAAACAATGCTTCTTGTCGGAATAATTGTTTATATTATTATATCCGTAAAAAGAAAAAAATCAAAAAAATCAATAAGCAAATCATAATAAATTAAATAAGATGGGGGAGTTTTTATGAAAAAGAATTCGGTAAAAATTGTAGTTTCTGCACTTTTAATAATCGCATTTGCATTTGTATTGGTTTCTTGCGGAAATTCTGCCGTTATTAAAGCTCAAACCACAGTAATGTTAGATGCGATTATAGCAAATGATGTCGATAGAGCATATGATGCAATGGCTGATGAGCTGAAGCTTGATAAAATTAAATTTAAGGATGATTTTTCAAAGCTTGCAGATTATTTAGATGGCGTAACAGAATACGAGCTAAAGCAAACATCTTATTATACGGGAATTCAGAATTCAATCAGCTATACAAAAATCGTTTATTCAATGAGTACAAACGTTGGTGATTTTATCGTTACAACAACAGTTTGTGACGGCTATAACGGAATTTATAATATAAATATTTTAGCGGAAAATGAGGTAAGCTAAATGTTATTTATGTCTTTTGCTGCAAGAATTAATGATTTAATTTTTGAATTTATGAGATTTTTCTTAATATTCGGATTTCCGATAGCTTTAATCTCGATTGGTATCGTTTTTTTAATAAAGATATTTTTCCTTCCTGCATTTTCGAGCGGAAGAAAAAGACAAAAAAACAGTGATATCGTAAAGGTTCTCGGCAAGCGAGAAGAGGTTTTGATGAATCCAAGTGGAATTGTAACCTTGTATTTCGTCACTTTTGATTTGGAAAATGATATTTTAGAATTGATGGTTCCAAAATCTTATTATAGCGAATTAAGTTACGGTGATAGAGGAATGTTATCGCACACAGGAGATAGATTTAACAGCTTTACAGTTACGGAAAAATCAAGTGAAAAAATGGATGGCTCCTCGGCGATTGTTGGTAGCACAATGCGCTCATCCCTCAATGAAATTGCTCAAAAGAAAAGAGAAGATTAAAATTAAAAATCGCAAGCATTTGCTTGCGATTTTTTGCATTCAAAGATTCGTTGTTTATATAATGTAGCCGCCGTTTACACCTAATATCTGACCTGTTATGAATTTTGAATCATCACTGCAAAGGAACAAAATAGCGTTGACAACGTCCTCAGTTTTTCCGATTACACCGAGGGGAGTGTCTGTTTTTAGCTGTTCTAAGTCCTCTTTTGTGAGGTTTTTGTTCATATCTGTGTCGATAACGCCGGGTGTTATGCAATTGACACGTATGCCCGAGGGTCCAACCTCTTTAGCAAGCGCCTTGGTAAGTCCGATAAGGCCTGCTTTTGAAACGGAGTAGTGCACCTCGCAGGATGCGCCAACCTCGCCCCACATTGATGAAACGTTAATGATACTGCCGTTCTTTTTTGATATCATTGCGGGAAGAACTTCTCTTGATGCAAAAAACGCGCTTGAAAGGTTTGTGTCAATCATTCTATGCCACATTTCATCTGTTATATCGGTGAAAAGCGCAAACTCGTCAATTCCTGCATTGTTTATCAGAATATCAACACTTCCAAGCTCAGCGGTTGCATTGGTGATTGCTTTTTTAATATCTTCGCTCTTTGATACGTCGCAGTATATTGCAAGTGCGCCCGTTTCGTCACTAAGGGAGCTTGCTTGCTCTTTTGAATTATAATAGGTGAATGCAACTTTATAGCCCCTGCTTGCAAATTGCTTGACCGCCTCAGCGCCAATGCCGCGGCTTCCGCCGGTGATAAAAACAGTTTTCATAATTTTATGCCTCCAAAAGCATTTTAATAATTTTATCACAATATAGTCGAAATGTAAAGATATTTATTGACTTTTTGTTGCCGATTGTGTTAGAATAATCATAGTATTTTTAGTACAAGGAGTACAAAATGAGATTTTACGAAAACCCTAAAAAAACAAGTGAAAACAGAGAAAAATCAAGAAGCTATTATATTCCAAAGGGAATAGCAAAACATGCTTCTTTAAACGGCGAATGGAAGTTCGCATTTTTCCCTAACAGCGACGTTGCAACCGAGCCCGAAGTTTGGGACAAGATAAACGTTCCTTCCTGCTGGCAAATTGAAGGATATGAATATCCAAACTATACAAATATTAATTTCCCTCACTTATGTGATATGCCGTACGTTCCCAACATCAATCCAATGGGCGTGTACGAAAGAGAATTTGACGTTGACGACATAAAGAAAGAAATTTATATCGTTTTCGAGGGCGTTTGCTCCTGCGCAGTTCTTTACATCAACGGTCAATACGTTGGCTTTACACAGGGTAGCCATCTTCAAGCGGAATTTAAGATTTCAAAATACGTTAAAGAGGGTACAAACACAATTCGTGTAAACGTTTACAAGTGGTGTGCAGGTACATATATTGAGGACCAAGATATGTTCCGCTTCAACGGTATTTTCAGAGACGTATATATGCTTGCGCGTCCAAAGGGACACATCAAGGATTTTGACATAAGAACCGTTGACAATAAAAAGGTAACAATCAAGGCGGACAAAAAAGCTTCATACAAGCTTTACGACGGTGATTCACTCATCGCCGAGGGCGTTGGCAACGAGTGCGAATTTGCAGTGAAAAATGCGCACCTTTGGACTGCTGAGGACCCATATTTATACAATCTTGTAATCGAATACAAGGGCGAAATTATTGAGCAAAGGGTTGGATTCCGTACAATTGCAATTTCAGACAAGCAAGAGCTTCTTATTAACGGAAGACCCGTTAAATTAAAGGGAATTAACCACCACGATACAATGATTGGCAAGGGCTACTGTATGAGCGATGAGGACATGAGACGTGACCTTGAGCTTATGCTTGAGCTTAATATGAACTGTGTAAGAACCTCGCACTACCCACCGCATCCAAAATTCGTTGAGATGTGTGACGAGCTTGGCTTCTACGTGGTTCTTGAATGTGATAACGAAGCGCACGGCTTTGTTCGTCGCTTGCCAAACGTTAACTATAATTACGATTCAACAATTAAAGAATGGCCTTGCAGTCACCCTGATTGGGCAAAGGAGCACGAGGAAAGAATGGCTCGTACCTACGAGCGTGATAAGAACCGTCCATCAATTATTATGTGGTCACTTGGTAATGAGGCGGGCTATCATTCAATCTCTAACGATCCTATGATTAACTATTTAAGAAAGCACGACGGCGAACGCCTTGTCCACTTTGAAAGTGCTTGTTGGAGAGAAGAGGGAATCAGAAAAACCGACGTATTCTCGGTTATGTACCCAAGCAGAGAAAGAATGATGAATGAGCTTGTATATAAAAACAAGGGTAAGCCGTTCTATCTTTGTGAGTTCTCACACGCAATGGGTAACGGCCCCGGAGACGTATGGCAATACGTTGATATGTTCTATAAGTACCCCAACTTCATAGGCGGTAACATTTGGGAATGGGCAGACCACGTTGTTCTTGACAATGGCGTGCAAAAGTACGGTGGTGACTTCGAGGGTGAGCTTACTCACGACGGTAACTTCTGCTGTGACGGTCTTGTTTTTGCAGACAGAACCTTTAAGGCAGGTACGTATGAGGTTAAGGCGGCTTACGCTCCGTTCCGCTTTGAATATAAAAAAGGTAAAATCAAGATTACCAACCATTACGATTTTACAAACATTAAGGACCACAAATTCTCTTATAAAATAAGAGTTGACGACAAGGTTGTTGAAGAAAAAGAATTTTCACTTGATTTAGCGCCTAAAAAGAGCGCATATATTTCAACAGACGCTCAGCCAAGTGAATGCTATTACGGTGCTAGTGTTGACGTTTGTATGTATGCACCAAACGGTAAATTGCTTGGCGAGCTTTCAAGCACAATTCCTTGCAAGATTATAACTGAGAAAAAAGAGCTTACACCAATTGCACTCAAGGAAGAGGGCATTTACGTTTACGCCAAGGGTGAGTCCTTTGAATATCGCTTTAACAAGCAGCTTGGCAACCTTGACAGCATGGTTGTAAACGGTGCGGAGCTACTTTGTGAGCCCGTTAAATTAAGCGCGTTCAGAGCCGCTACCGACAATGACAAGAGAATGATTTTCTTCTGGGCGAAGAAGGACGAGTGGCAGGGCGAAAACCTTGACTATCAATTTACAAACGTATATGGCGTTAAGGTTGAAAACGGCTCAATTATTGCAGATGCAAGCATTGGTGGCATTTCAAGAGTTCCGTTCTTTAGATTTAAATTAAAGCTTACGGTTTATACTAACGGTCAAATTTCATATTCACTTGACGGTGAGATAAGAAAGGATACTACTTGGCTTCCACGCTTGGGCTTTGAATTCAAGCTTAATAAGCAAAATCAAAGCTTTAAGTATTTCGGTATGGGTCCATATGAAAACTATATCGATATGTGCCACCACGTAAAGCAGGGTTGGTTTGAAAGCACCGCTAAGGACGAATACGTAAATTACGTAATGCCACAGGAGCACGGCACACACAGAGGCGTGCGCGCTTTGAATATCGAAAATAAGCTTTCATTCACATCTGACAAGACGTTTGATATCAACGTGTCAAATTACAGCATTGAGCAGCTTTTCGCAGCAAAGCACACTGATGAAATTGGCGAGTCCTATGCAACACACGTAAGAATTGACTATAAAAACTCAGGTGTCGGTTCTTCCTCCTGCGGCCCGGACCTTGAGCCACCGTACAGACTTTCCGAAAAGAAAATCAAATTTGATTTTGATATCGAGATAGCATAAAAATCAGAGCCCTAAAGGTTAACTTTGGGGCTCTTTTTGATTTTCACAGAAAATTCATTTGAATATAATGTAAAAATGTGATAAAATAATATGTGAGGTGATGAAATGTTTTTTTATATCGATTGGTATTATGTGGTTCTCGTTTTGCCCGCGGTTATTGTTTCAATAATAGCAAGTGCAAACGTAAGCGCAACTTTTAATAAATATGCAAGGGTGAAATCACGATTGGGAATTACAGGGGAAAGAGCCGCACGTAGAATGCTTGACGAAAACGGTCTTTCCGACGTTAAAATAGAAAGAGTAAGCGGAGAATTGACCGACCACTACGATCCGCGTGCAAGGGTGATTAGATTGTCTGCTGCAACGTATGACAACGCGTCCCCTGCCGCAATAGGTGTTGCAACACACGAGGTTGGACACGCAATTCAGCACTCGCAAAATTATTTTCCTATCAAGGTTAGGCAAGCGATTATTCCTATAACAAATATCGGCTCAAAGCTCGCAATGCCCCTTATTATAATTGGTATTTTTCTCTCGGCATTTGGCGCAATATATTCATATATTGCTTATTTCGGAGTTGCGCTTTTCTCACTTTGCGTTTTGTTTCAGCTTGTAACGCTTCCCGTTGAATTTAATGCGAGCAAAAGGGCGATAAAATCTCTTAAGAATTCGTATATTCTTACCGAAGAGGAATTGCCAATGGCAAAAAAGGTTCTTACCGCCGCGGCCTTGACCTACGTTGCCGCACTTGCGGTTTCTCTTGCTCAGCTCCTTCGTCTTTTGGCACTTGTTTCAGGCGGCAGAAGGCGAAGATAGAAATAAAAATCCCTATATAAATAAAGTTTACAAAAATTCAAAAAAGGTATTGACAAGCAGTAATACTTGTGGTAAAATACTAACGCCGCATAATGCTGATGGTCTCAAACGGAGTAATCCTACCCGGCTTAGCGAGTTCTGGTGAAAGAGAGGTGCTTTTCGTGTTCGCAATTATTTTAACAGGCGGAAAGCAGTACAAAGTAAACGAAGGAGACGTTATCTTCGTTGAAAAGCTTGGAGCTGAAGAAGGAGAAGAGATTGTATTTGATCAAGTTCTTGCAGTATCAAATGACAATGGCTTCACAGCAGGTGCTCCATATGTTTCCGGCGCTTCCGTAACAGCAAAGGTTGTTCGTAACGGTAAAGCTAAGAAAATTTACGTTATGAAGTACAAGGCAAAGAAGAACGAGAAGAAGAAGATCGGTCATAGACAGCCTTATACAAAAGTACAAATTGAAAAGATTGTTGGCTAATTCGGAGAATCCATATGACAAAGGTCGTATTTTTCAAATCCAAGGATGCTTTTTGGGGCTTTGAGGAGCAAGGTCATACCGGCTTTGCCGAGAGCGGAGAGGACATTGTTTGCTCAGCGCTTTCAGCTATGACAATGCTTGTTATCAATGCAATTGAAATTGCATACAGTTCCGAGGCAGACTACGAATTTGACGAAGAAACAACAAACGTACGCTTAACCGCTCGTGGCGCGTTACCGAGCTATGAGAAGGACGAGAAAAAGCGATTTGCTATTTCAGGCCTTATAATGGCGTATTACTACCAGCTTAATGACTTGGTAGAAGAGTACTATGATTATCTTGAAGTAGAGGTAATCGAAAAAGAATATGACGGTAACAAATAAACGTAAAATTTAACGGAGGAACATATAATGTTAAGACTTGGTTTACAGTTCTTCGCACACAAAAAAGGTGTTGGTTCTACAAAGAACGGCCGTGACAGTGAGTCTAAGCGCTTAGGCGTTAAGAAGGCTGACGGTTCTAATGTTATTGCCGGCAATATCATTGTTAGACAAAGAGGAACAAAAATTCATCCCGGTACAAATGTAGGTATCGGTAAAGACGATACACTTTTTGCTCTCGTTGACGGTGTTGTTAAGTTTGACCACCTCACAAAGGACAAGAAGCGTGTTAACGTTTTAGCAAAATAATTAATAAAAGACACACCGAGCTCGGTGTGTTTTTTATTTTATAAAAAAAGTGAATATTTTTCCAAAATATCTTCACATTATAATTAAAGTATGTTACAATATAATATAAACATTTTGTCACGAGGGAGAAACTATGCTTGAACTTATTGACGTTTCCTTCAAGGTGTCGGCTGACGACGGAGAAAAGGAAATTTTAAAGAACATAAATTTGAAAATAGATGATAGATTTGTCGCTATTACAGGTCCAAACGGCGGTGGTAAATCCACTCTTGCAAAGGTTATTGCAGGTATTTATCCCGTGTCGTCGGGAAAAATTATTTTTAACGGCACTGATATTACAAATATGTCTATTACTGACAGAGCCAAGCTCGGCGTTAGCTTTGCTTTTCAACAGCCGGTTAGATTTAAGGGACTTACCGTAAGAGATCTTATTACCTTGGCATCAGGCAAGCAAATCAGTGTTTCTGACGCGTGCGCATATCTTTCCGAGGTTGGTCTTTGCGCAAGAGATTATATTGATAGAGAAATAAATGCGTCACTTTCAGGTGGCGAGCTTAAAAGAATTGAAATTGCTATGATTATGGCAAGAGGAACACAGCTTTCTGTGTTTGACGAGCCTGAGGCAGGCATTGACCTTTGGAGCTTTAACAACCTTATTCGTGTTTTTGAAAAAATGCACGACCAAACAAACGGCTCTATAATGATTATTTCACACCAAGAAAAAATCCTTGATATTGCTGATAGAATTGTCGTTGTTGCAAACGGAGAGGTTAAAGCCTACGGCAAAAAGGATGAAATTTTGCCCGAATTATTACACAGACAAAACGCAGGCTTTGGTTGCGTGAAGCTATAAGACGAGGTGCAGTATGGATACAATACAAAAAAGCTTGCTTGAAAAGCTAACAGATTTGCACGATATTCCCGAGGGAGCTTATAACATTCGTGCAAACGGCTCACTTGGTGCAAGAAACACAACGGCTAATATTGATATAGTTTCAAAGCAGGATAAGGACGGCATTGATATTATAATTAAGCCAAACACAAAAAACGAGAGCGTTCATATTCCTGTTATTATCAGCAAGACAGGCATTGACGATTTAGTTTATAACGATTTTTATATCGGCGAAAATGCTGACGTTACAATTATTGCAGGCTGTGGTATTCACAACACAGGTGATAAAAAATCAAGCCACGACGGAATTCACACGTTCCACGTTGGTAAAAATGCGAAAATTAAGTACGTTGAGCGCCATTACGGTCAGGGTGAGGGCACAGGCGAAAACATAATGAATCCAAAGACCGTTATTGAAATTGACGATGGCGGCTATATGGAAATGGAAACGACCCAAATCAAGGGAATTGATTCAACCGTAAGAATCACCGAAGCAAAGATTGCAAACGATGCAAAGCTTGTTATTCGTGAAAGCTTAATGACACACGGTAAGCAATATGCAAAGACTGATTTCACAGTTGAATTAAACGGTGAAAACTCATCTGCAAACGTTGTTTCCCGTTCTGTTGCAAAGGATGAATCATACCAAGTCTTTTATTCTAATATCAAGGGAAATAATAAGTGTGCAGGTCACACAGAGTGTGATGCTATCATTATGGACAAGGCAAAAGTTTGCGCTATTCCTGAAATTACCGCAAACCACATTGATGCAAGCTTGATTCACGAGGCAGCAATCGGTAAAATCGCAGGTGAGCAGTTAATGAAGCTTATGACTCTTGGACTTACAGAGCAAGAGGCAGAGGAGCAAATTGTTAACGGCTTCTTAAAATAAATTTATATCAATAATTCACGAGGTGCAGTGGTATGAATGAATATGGAATTGTTAATAGTGTAGAGTCCTTTAACGAGGCACTCAAGCGTGTAAAAATAGCACAACAAAAATATGCAACCTATTCACAAGAGCAGGTTGATAAAATTTTTGCTTTTGCGGCAATGGCGGCAAACAAGGCGAGAATTCATCTTGCTAAATTAGCCGTAGAAGAAACAGGAATGGGACTTGTTGAAGACAAGGTAATAAAAAACCATTTCGCATCCGAATATATTTACAACAAATACAGAGATACAAAAACGTGTGACATTATAGAAGAAGATGTAAGCGGAGGCATGCAAAAAATCGCCGCACCTATTGGTGTTATCGGCGCGGTTATTCCTACCACAAATCCTACGTCAACTGCTATTTTCAAAACCTTACTTGCGCTCAAAACAAGAAACGGTATAATTATCAGCCCTCACCCGAGAGCTAAAAACAGTACCATAGAAGCATCTAAAATCGTTTTAGAGGCGGCAATTAAAGCAGGCGCGCCAAAGGATATTATTTCTTGGATTGACGTGCCAAGTCTTGAGCTTACCAACACGCTTATGGCAACGTCAGATATTATTCTTGCAACCGGTGGTCCCGGTATGGTAAGAGCAGCGTATTCAAGCGGAAAGCCGGCACTTGGTGTTGGTGCGGGAAATACCCCTGCAATCATTGATGATTCTGCGGATATTGTTCTTGCTGTAAACTCGATTGTTCATTCAAAAACGTTTGATAACGGTATGATTTGTGCATCAGAGCAGTCCGTTATCGTAAGTGATAAAATTTATGACGACGTAAAGGCGGAATTTATAAAAAGAGGTTGTTATTTCTTAACCGACGAGGAAACCGAAAAGGGTAGAAAAACAATAATTATAAATGGCTCATTGAATGCACGTATAGTAGGTCAAACAGCGCACAAAATTGCATCACTTGCAGGCGTTGACGTGCCTGTGAGCACAAAAATTCTTATTGGCGAGGTTGAAAGCGTTGATTTAACGGAGGAATTTGCCCACGAAAAGCTTTCTCCAGTTCTTGCTATGTATAAGGTTAAGAATTTTGACGAGGCACTTGATAAAGCATATCACTTGATCGAGGATGGCGGTCTTGGTCACACGTCATCAATATATCTTAATGAGATTACAGAAAAAGAGAAGCTCAGAAAATTTGAGCTTATGATGAAAACCTGCCGTATTCTTGTAAATACGCCATCATCACACGGTGGAATAGGTGACGTTTATAACTTTAGACTCGCACCCTCACTTACATTGGGCTGTGGCTCTTGGGGTGGAAACTCTATTTCCGAAAACGTAGGTGTAAAGCACCTTTTGAACATTAAAACTGTTTCTATTAGGAGAGAAAATATGCTTTGGTTTAGAGCGCCTGAAAAAATATATATCAAAAAAGGATGCTTGCCCGTTGCTCTTGACGAATTGAAGAGCGTAATGGACAAGAAAAAAGCATTTATTGTAACAGACACGTTCCTTTTTGAAAACGGATATACAAAGCCGATTACAGACAAATTGACGGAAATGGGCATTCAATATGCTACTTTTTCTGATGTAGAGCCAGACCCTACACTTGCTTGCGCAATTAAGGGTGCTGAGCAGATGTCCTCGTTTAAGCCCGACGTTATTATCGCTCTTGGCGGTGGCTCTGCAATGGATGCAGCCAAGATTATGTGGGTGCTTTATGAGCATCCCGAGGTTGACTTTATGGATATGGCTATGCGCTTTAGCGATATAAGAAAGCGTATTTATACCTTCCCCAAAATGGGCGAAAAGGCGTATTTTATTGCCGTTCCTACCTCTGCAGGTACCGGCTCTGAGGTTACTCCGTTTGCTGTTATCACTGACGGGGAAAGCGGTGTGAAATATCCACTTGCGGATTATGAATTGCTTCCAAATATGGCAATAGTAGATGCCGATTTTCATATGACCGCACCTAAGGGACTTACCTCCGCTTCAGGTATCGACGCGGTAACTCACGCGCTTGAAGCGTACGCGTCAATTATGGCAACGGACTACACAGACGGCCTTGCATTGCAATCATTAAAGGTTATTTTTGAATATTTACCAAGAGCGTATGAGAACGGAGCAAATGACCCCGTTGCAAGAGAAAAAATGGCTAATGCGGCTACTATGGCAGGCATGGCGTTTGCTAACGCGTTCCTTGGCGTTTGTCACTCTATGGCACACAAGCTTGGTGCTTTCCACCATTTACCTCACGGTGTTGCAAATGCACTTATGATTAATGAGGTTATCCGCTTTAATGCAACGGAAGCACCAACAAAAATGGGCACCTTTGCTCAGTATGACCATCCTATGGCTATCAAGCGCTATGCAGAGGTTGCAAGCTATCTTGGAATTAACGGAAGCTGCGACGAGGAAAAGGTTGATGGCTTGATTAATGCTATTGAAGAATTGAAGGTGAAGGTTGGTATAAAATCCACCATTAAGGAATACGGCATTGATGAACAGTACTTCCTTGACAACCTTGACACAATGGTTGAGCAAGCTTTTGACGACCAATGCACAGGTGCAAACCCAAGATATCCGCTTATGAGTGAAATCAAGCAGATGTATTTAAATGCATATTACGGCACACACGAAAAGATTTAATGCAGTAAAAGGGGAATAATATGAAATACGAAAATATCATAGCTAAAAGATCCGACAAAACTGTATATCGTGACGGTGATTTGAAAATAAAGGTGTATGACGAAAGCACCTCAAAGGTGAACGTGTTGGTTTCTGCGCTTAATCAAGCAAAAATAGAGGAAACGGGTCTTAACGTGCCTAAGCTTCACGAGGTTACAACCTACGAAGGAAAATGGGTTGTTGTAACTGATTATATTGAGGGTACGCCTTTGAATATTTTAATGGAAAATAATCCCGAAAAGCTCGATGAGTATCTAAAAATGTTCGTTGACCTTCAAGCAAGTGTTCACGCAAAATGCGCCCCCGGACTTATGAAAATCAAAGAAAAAATGGCGATGAAAATAAATCAAACCGACTTTGATGATGCCTTGAAGTACGAGCTTCGCGCAAGACTTGAGGGTATGCCCAACCACGTTAAGCTTTGTCACGGAGATTTCAACCCGTCCAACGTTATTGTCAAGGACAACGGAGAAATGTTTATAATCGACTGGTCACATGCAACACAGGGCAACGCATCAGCCGATATTGCAAGAACGTATTTGATTTTCAAGCTCGCAGGGGCTGATGAAATAGCAGAGAAGTATTTATCGCTTTTCTGCCAAAAAACAGGTATAACAAGAAGCTATTATTTAAGATGGCTTCCTATAGTTGCGGCATCGCAAACTGTGAAAAATATAGACTCTGAAAGAGAGCTGCTTAACAGCTTTGTTAACGTAGTAGATTTTGAATAAAAATTTTCCCGTGGGTACGCCCACGGGAATACGACTTTGAGGAACAAATGAAGATAATTGATATTATAAATGCGGAGAAGCCCTCGCTTTCATTTGAGGTTTTTCCGCCCAAAACAAGCGATACGTTTGAAAGTGTAAAAAGGGCGTCCGAGGAAATTGCTACGCTTGATCCTGCATTTATGAGTGTTACATACGGCGCGGGCGGAGGCACAAGCGAATATACCTTGGAAATTGCCAAAAATCTACAAAGCAGGGGCATAACCGCTCTTGCGCATTTGACGTGCGTTAATTCCACAAAGCAAGAGGTAGAAGCGCGCTTAAAGAGCTTGAAGGACAGCGGAATTGAGAATATTTTGGCTCTGCGCGGAGATATAACTCCCGAAAACCAAAACAGAGAAAAATGGGACTACCGTTATGCAAACGAGCTTGTTTCTCAAATTAAAAGAGATTATGATTTTTGTGTCGGCGGCGCTTGCTATCCCGAGGGACATCCCGAATGTGACTCGCAGTCAAAGGATATTGACAACTTGAAAAGAAAAATTGAAGCCGGCTGTGATTTTTTAACAACGCAAATGTTTTTTGATAACAACATCCTTTATAACTTCCTGTATAAATTAAGAAATAAGGGTGTTGACGTGCCTGTCATTGCGGGAATTATGCCCGTTACAAACGGCAAGCAAATAAAAAGAACCTGCGCGCTTTGCGGCTCACTTTTGCCACCGAGATTTAAGGCAATCGTTGATAAATACGGTGACAAGCCCGAGGCAATGAAGCAAGCGGGAATTGCATATGCAACGGAGCAAATAATTGATTTATTTGCAAACGGAATTAACGTTGTTCACGTTTATTCAATGAATAAATATGACGTTGCAAGGAAAATTCGTGATAACGTTTCGGAGATTATAAAATGAGTGAAATTTCATTCATAAACATAAATGCAAGCGAGCTTATTCTTAGCGATAAAGAAATTTGCCGATATCTTAATATGAGATCGTGCAATGAAGAAATTTACGGATTGATTAGCGATTGTAAAAGAGAAGTAGCGAGTGTTGCTTTGCCAAAGGCGGTATATCTTAAGGTGCCTGTTTTGGCAAAGGATGGAACCGTATGCTTTGGCTTTGATAACGTATGCAGTAAGAGTCTTGCTAAAAATTTGAGCGGATGCAGTGAGGCGTATTTATTTTGTGCCTCGCTCGGTCAAGACGTTGACCGCTTAGTCAAAAAATACTCAAAAATCGAGCCGTCAAAAGCGCTCGTGCTTGATTCTGTTGCAACTACAATGATAGAGGAATTTTGCGATTACGTCAATGAGAAATTGAAAGAAGGCAAATGCCTGCGCCCACGGTTTTCATGTGGCTACGGTGATTTTTCAATTGAGCATCAGGCGTCAATATTAAATATTTTAGAGGCAAAAAAGAGAATAGGCGTTGCCTTGCTTGATTCATATATGATGACGCCGTTTAAGACTGTAACGGCGGTAGTTGGAATCGTTTAATGTTTGGAGGAAATATGGATTTACTTGCACAGGTTTTAAGTAAATATGTGTTTTTTGACGGTGCGATGGGCACTGAGCTTCAGCGTTACGGGATTTTACCCGGCGAAAGCTCCGAATCCTGGAATATTAAAAAGCCCGAGGTAATAACCGAAATTCATAAAACGTATTTTGAAGCAGGCGCGAATATCGCAACCGCAAATACGTTTGGTGCAAACCCGTTGAAGGTGGAAAATTGCGAGGAATTGATTTTCAGCGCAATAGAAAATGCGAAAAGAGCAAAAACCTCGAGCGACCAATACGTTGCACTTGATATAGGTCCTACGGGCAAGCTTCTTGCCCCTCTTGGTGACCTTGATTTTGAGGATGCCGTAAATGCTTTTGCTACCGCTGTAAGGGCAGGAGACAAAGCAGGGGCAGACCTTATTTTAATTGAAACAATGTCCGACCCGTATGAAATGAAGGCGGCGGTTTTGGCGGCAAAGGAAAATTCATCCTTGCCTATATTTGCTACGTTTGTCCTTGATGAAAACGGAAAAACGGTAACGGGATGCGATATTCCTTCAATGGTTGCACTCCTTGAGGGCCTTGGCGTAGCCGGCATAGGTGTAAACTGCTCTCTTGGTGCTGAGCAGCTTATGAAATTTATACCGGAGCTTGTTTTTTCTTGCTCACTTCCTGTGATTGTCAATCCAAACGCAGGGCTTCCTGCAATTATAAACGGAAAAACCTTTTATAAGCAAACTCCTTCTGAGTTTGGCGAATATATGGAAAAAATCGCAAATATGGGTGTAAGATGCTTAGGCGGCTGCTGCGGCACAACACCCGAGCATATTAAAGAGGTAACCGCGCGCTTAAAGGACAAGGAGCCGCTACCGATAGAGAAAAAATCGAACACTGTGGTTTCTTCATATGCGCAAGCATGTACCTTTGAAAACAAGGTCGTTTTAATTGGCGAGAGAATAAATCCAACGGGTAAGCCAAAGCTAAAGGCGGCGCTCCGTGAAAACGATATTGATTATCTTATCAAAGAAGCACTCGCACAGGAAGAAAACGGAGCAGATATGCTTGACGTAAACGTTGGACTTCCCGAAATAGATGAAAAGAAGGTTTTGTGCCAGGCGGTAAAGGAAATTCAAGCGGTGTGCGCGTTGCCACTTCAAATTGACACCTCAAACACAGAAGCGCTTGAAGCATCACTAAGGATTTACAACGGAAAAGCGCTTGTAAACTCAGTAAACGGCAAGGAAGAAAGCATGGCGGCTGTTTTCCCGATAGTGAAAAAATACGGTGGCGCGATAATTGCACTTACGCTTGATGAAAACGGTATTCCAAATACCGCACGCCAAAGAGCTGATATAGCAAGGAAAATAATAGAAAGAGCAAGCGAGTATGGAATTGAGAAGAAGGACATAATCGTTGACCCGCTTTGCTTGACCGTAAGCTCGGACAAAAATGCACCAAGCGTTACTCTTGAAGCAATTCGCATTATAAAAAGCGAGCTTGGTGTTAAAACCTCACTCGGCATTTCAAACGTATCATTTGGCTTGCCGCAGAGAGATTACGTAAACTCTGTGTTCTTTTCGCACGCGCTTCTTTATGGACTTGATGCGGTTATAATGAACCCGTTTTCAAACGAGATGAAAAAATCGTATTTTGCACACAATGCGCTTATGGGAATCGACCAAAATTGCGTAAATTATATTGAATTTGCTTCTTCTTTTACAAACGAAACTACATCACCGCAAGCGGAGGGGCAAACACTTGAGGGCGCAATAATTAAGGGGCTTAAAAAGGAAGCAAGGGCGCTTGCAAGCTCTCTTCTTTGTCAAAGGAAGCCACTTGAAATTGTAAACGAGCATATTATTCCTGCGCTCGATACAGTTGGAAAAAGATATGAGGATGGGAAAATATTTTTACCGCAGCTTCTTATGAGTGCGGAAACTGCAACGGTTGCATTTGACGTAATTAAGGAAACGCTAAAGGCAAGCGACACATCAAGCAAGGGCGATATAATTTTGGCAACGGTAAAGGGCGATATTCACGATATTGGCAAAAATATTGTCAAGGTTATTTTGCAAAACTACGGCTTTACAGTTCACGATTTGGGCAAGGACGTATCCCCTGAAAAAATACTTGAATATGCAACATCACACAAAATAAAGCTTGTCGGTCTTTCAGCGCTTATGACAACCACCGTTTCCTCAATGGAGAAAACAATTAAGCTCTTTAAGGAAAGCGGATATGATGCAAAATTTGTAGTCGGCGGTGCGGTTTTAACCCCCGAGTATGCAAAAATGATCGGTGCGGACAAATACGCCAAGGATGCAATGGACACGGTAAGATACGCTCAAGAAATACTAAAATAAAAAAATGGCTGCAACCGCAGCCGTTTTTTATTTGTTTAGTGTACCTCGTTTACAGACGAGCCGTTTTCTAAAAATTCGCTAATATTGTTCATTGTGGTTTCGGCAATATTGGAGAGTGCCTCTTTTGTAAAAAATGCTTGGTGAGAGGTGACAAGCACGTTTGGCATTGTCATAAGGAGCGCAAGAGTATCGTCGTTTACTATTAAATTTGAGTTGTCCTCGAAGAAAAGCTCGCTTTCTTCCTCGTATACGTCAAGGCAAGCGCCACCGACTTTCTTTGTTCTTATTCCGTCAAGTAAGCTTTCGGCATTGATAAGCGCGCCTCTTGAGGTGTTAACGATTATAACGCCGTCCTTCATAGAGGCAATTGAATTTTTGTCAATCAAATGATAGGTTTCTTCGGTAAGAGGGCAGTGGAGTGAAATAATATCGCACTCTGAGAAAATCTCACTAAGAGAGGTGTATTCAAAGTTAAGCTCGCTATTTGGGAATTTGTCGTATGCAAGCACCTTCATTCCGAAGCCCTTGCAAATGTTTCCGAATATGCTTCCGATTTTACCCGTACCGATTATACCGATTTTTTTGCCGTAAAGGTCAAATCCCAATAAACCCGAAAGACTGAAGTTAAAGCTCTTCGTTCTTACGTATGCCTTATGTGTGCTTCTGACCATTGTCAAAAGCAATGCCATTGTATGCTCGGCAACGGCATACGGTGAATAGGCAGGCACGCGCACAACGGCGATTTTTCCGCTTGCACGCTTTAGGTCAACGTTATTGTAGCCCGCGCAACGAAGCGCAATTAGCTTAACGCCGTATTCGTACAGCTTGTCTATAACGTAGCCATTGACGTTGTCATTAACGAAAACACAAACCGCATCGTAGCCGTGCGCCAAGGAAACGGTATCCTCGTTAAGCTTCGTTTCGTAAAATTTCATTTTGATGTTTTTATTTGAATAAGGAGAAAAGAACTCCTCATCGTGAGATTTTGAGTCGAAAAAAGCAATTTTCATAAAATTATCTCCTCGGTAATTTGAAAAATAAATTTTTTGTTAATTTTATTATATCAATATTTAGAAAAAATACAAGGATAACGACAAAAAATAATAAAATATTACTAATATTACGCGCGAGTATTGACAAGCGCGCACGCACGTGATAAAATAATACTCGGTAAGGTTTTTGCAACTGACGGATATGCGAATTAACGCAGGGGAGCAAAAACAGCGTATGCCGACCGTCTGGGCACTCCTACCGTATAGGGTAGGTATGCCCATATTTTGTTTTAAGGAGTATTTTATGAAAAAAGTAGCCATTCTTATGGGAAGCGACAGTGACCTTCCTATCGTTGAAAAGGGAATTAATGTTTTGAAGGAGTACGGTGTTCCTTTTGAGGTGCACGTTTATTCAGCACACAGAACTCCATATCAAACAGCAGAGTTTGTAAAAAACGCTAAGGATAACGGCTTTGGCGTTATTATTGCGGCTGCAGGTATGGCTGCTCACTTAGCGGGCGCGGTTGCCGCAAATACCGTTTTGCCCGTTATCGGTATTCCTGTTTCTTGTAAGAACACAGGTGGCGTTGATGCTCTTTGGGCGACAGTTCAGATGCCAAGCGGCATTCCTGTTGCGACAGTTGCAATTGACGGCGCGGCTAATGCAGCACTTTTAGCTGTTCAAATGCTTGCTTTGTCAGATGATGAATTATATGCAAAGCTTGTTGAGGCAAGAAAAGCAGGAGAAGAAAAGGTGCTTGAAAAGAACAAGGCAATCGAAGAAAAGTTTAATTATAGTTTCTAAATAATCGTTAGGAGAATACAATGGGAGTTTTTGGTATAATCGGAAACGAAAGAACTAACGTTGCTTCAAGCGTATATTACGGTCTTTATGCCCTTCAACACAGAGGTCAGGAAAGCTGTGGTATATCGGTAAATGATGACGGCGTAATCCATACGTATAAGGATACGGGCTTGGTAAACGATGTTTTCACAAGTCAAAAGCTTGAGTCCTTGGGTGAAGGAACGATGGCTATCGGTCACGTTCGCTACGGAACAATGGGAACAAAGGGCAGAATTAATGCTGAGCCGCTTGTTGTAAATCATACAAAGGGCCACTTGGCAATTGCGACAAACGGACGCTTGGTAAACGGCTCCGTATTAAAGCAGGAGCTTGAATTAAAGGGAATGATTTTCCATACCTCAAGCGATGCGGAAATTGTTTCCTACGTTGTAATACAGGAAAGACTTAATTCCGTTTCTATTGAGCAGGCGGTGAACAAGGCAATGGATAAGCTTAAGGGCGGCTTCTGTATGCTTCTTATGTCACCGAAAAAGATTATTGCGGTAAGAGACGAGCAGGGCTTCCACCCGCTATGCTACGGTGTAAGAGAAAACGGTGAATACGTAATCGCAAGTGAAAGCTGTGCGCTTGATTCAGTTGGCGCTACTTTTATTCGTGATCTTGAGCCGGGCGAAATCTTGGTATTTTCAAAGGACGGCATAAAGTCAATTACCGACCATTGCGGAAAGAAGCCGGAATCGCTTTGCGTATTTGAATACGTTTATACGGCGCGCCCCGACTCTGCAATTTCTAACTGCTCAGTTCACTCGGCAAGAAAAAAAGCAGGTGCATATCTTTCAACAGTAAAGCCGGTTGAGGCAGACGTCGTTGTCGGCGTTCCCGATTCGGGACTTGATGCTGCGCTTGGTTACGCTGAGGCATCGGGAATTCCTTACGGCATTGGACTTCTTAAAAATAAGTATATAGGAAGAACGTTTATTGCACCGGGTCAAAACGTAAGAGAGGATAAGGTTAGAATTAAGCTTAACCCCGTTAAGGAAACCGTAAACGGTAAAAGAGTAGTTTTAGTTGACGACTCCATAGTTCGCGGTACAACCTGTGCAAGAATTGTTAAGCTTCTTCGTAATGCGGGCGCAAAGGAGGTTCACCTTCGTTCATCAGCGCCACCGTTTATAAATCCTTGCTACTACGGCACTGATATCGATTCTAAGGAAAACCTAATTGCATGCTTGCACACCGAGGAAGAGATTGCGAAAATTGTCGGTGTAGATACACTTGCATATTTAAGACTTGAGGACGTTACTAAGATAGGTGCGAGCGGAAGCTGTACCGGCTACTGCACGGCTTGCTTCGACGGTAATTATCCTACTGAAACACCAATAACGATAGTAAATAAATACGAAAATAAATTGTCAGAAAGTGAGAAATAAGATATGAAAAATTCAAGATCTGAAAGCTACGCAGCAGCAGGCGTTGATATTACGGCGGGTTATAAGGCCGTTGAGCTTATGAAAAAGCATATTGCACGTACAAAGAACGAAGGATGTCTTGATGACGTTGGCGGCTTTGGCGGTTGCTTCGGTTTGCCAATTGCAGGAATGGAGGAGCCCGTTCTTGTTTCCGGCACTGACGGATGCGGCACAAAGGTAAAAATGGCAATCCTTATGGACAAGCACGATACAATAGGTATTGACGCGGTTGCTATGTGTGTTAACGACATTATTTGCTGCGGTGCTAAGCCACTTTTCTTCCTTGACTATATTGCTTGCGGAAAGAATATTCCCGAAAAGATT
>JAZREL010000019.1:0-49711 GCA_045660785.1 Eubacteriales bacterium
AATAAAGGGCTAACTTCGTATTCTATATCATTTTCCACAACTTTTTCAGATATAGCATAAGTAACGAGAAAATCAGTTGGGAAAATGAAAAATGAAAGTATGATTGGAATTAAAATAATAAGGCAAAGCAAGCGTATGCAAAACTGAAACGAAAAGGCAATGCTTGCAGCAGTAGTAATGAGTATAGTTTTTTTGTTTGAATCTTTTGATTTCATATTCATTCCCCCACTATCCCAAATAATATCCGCAAATGTATCCGTCTTTTACATAAGTTTTGGGATCTGCTTCATCATTACCACTTTTGTTATATGCTTTATATCTTATACCATTGTATATTATAGCAACCGTGTGAACACCGCCCTTGGTGAATGGTTTACCATCGTTCCAATATGAAATTATATAAAAACCCGGCTTGTTAAGCTCATCCAACCCAACCATCTCATAATTCACAAGACACACCACCGTCCCCTGTCTTAAAGACAACCCACCGTCCCCTGTCTTACGGAATTACCGTGGTTGAAAACGAAAAGGGCGAGCTTATCCTTGTCGAGGACGAAACAAAGGTGCACCTTGCAGACTCAACCGAAATTCACAAAAAGGACCGCACGTATATAGAGTATAAATTCTCTCGCAAGGAGAAAAAGGAGCTTGGAATATAAAAGATCCTTCGGCTTCGCTCAGGATGACATCGTTTTGACCCAAGCCTATTTTACGTCATTTCGAGTGCAGTCGAAAAATCCGCCATAAATTGACCTCGGTCATCTATTATGGCACCATTCGCAAGATAATATTAAAATCCCATCGCTACAAAGCAGCGATGGGATTGTTTTATTTTGAGGGTCAGCTGAGGGGGATATTTTTCCGCGTGGCAAGCCAAATATCACACCCCAAGGGCATGTCAAGACACACCACCGTCCCCTGTCTTACTCCGTCTCATGCCATTTCAAATTCAAAAACAAACTTAGATCTTTTCGCATATATCACATTAATTGTGTCTCCTTCTTTGATATATTCGTCGAATTTCTTTTCAAAATCAATCATCGGATTTTTCTTATTTCTCGGTATTTTGTATTTTTCACCATCAATATATATGCATATGCACTCTCTGTCTCTTGTTATCTTATCTACTACGCCCGTTGCTTCCTCCGTTATATCATTGTCATATTCATAATATGCGACAGAAATCGAATAAAGGCTCAGATTACCAAATACTGTTATCCAAATTAATATACCTGCGGTTGCAGTAATAACAGCAATGCGTATACTATTTTTTAATATTTTATTTTCCATTTTTCGGTTTTTTACTGCACCAAAAATTGTCGATGTGATAATTACTATCGCAAAAACTACACCTAATAATCGATCAAATAGTAACGATTTAAATAATTCTTCCATATGCTCCCTCCAAAAACTAATCAAGACACCAGTAATAGTCAAGTCCACCGTATAATCCATAACCATTACCTATAGTGAAGCTTAACGCACTTGAAGAGCTCCAACCATAATCTACACCATAAAACATAGATGCACCTAAATTTTTAGACAAACCTTTATAATCTTCTTTATCTAAAATTCCTCTTACCGTAAGACAGGGGACGGTGGGGTGTCTTTGGGGTACAATCATACATTTTTTATCCATTTTTCAACCATTCCTTTCGTTTCTCCTGTCATTCTGCTTATTTGTCGTATCGACAAGTCTTGATTGTACAGTTTTTTAATTATTTTTTCTTTTTCTTCTTGCTTTAGGCCTTGAAATTCTGTTAAATTTGATATTCTTGCACTTTTCAAAACAAGCTTCATCGCTTGCTCGTCCGTTATGCGCTTTTTGCAGCTTGTCCCAACGTCCATACACGATTGAGTTCCTTCCGTTTCGTGAAATTTCTCAAATTGGCTTTCTTCAATGATTCCATTTACAAATTCTTTATCAACTATCTTTTCCTCTGTTATGTATTCTTGATAACTGCTATGTTTGTATTCTTTCACGTTTTTACAGAGTCCTGCTTTGACGGGATTTTGATGAATATATCTTAATACGGTTAAAAAATATTCTTTACTTTCCACCGGCTCGCTTTTGTACCTATCTTGGAACAAATGACCCACTCGTTGATATTTGATATTATACCAAGTTGCAAATCGGCTGGCTATCATCTTCATAACTTGACCGATTTGCTCCTCGGTTTCTTTTATTAGTAGGTGAACGTGATTTCCCATTAAGCAATACGCATATATTTCATATGATAATTTTTCCTTGCTTTCCTTTAGCGTTTGCAAAAATTTATTGCAATCCTCTTCATCTTGAAAAATTTGTTGCTGATTTATTCCTCGCAGCATTATATGATATATTCCTGTTTTGCTTACGGCTCGGGCTTCTCTTGACATTTTTTCTTTTCCTTTTAATCATTTTCGTTAATTTCAGTATATCATACCAATTTTAGCTTGTCAAGACAACCCACCGTCCCCTGTCTTAAGGGACCGTCACCTGTCTTATTTTTCCTTGCAAATTGTTAAAACGCCCTCGTCATTATCATACCCGATAAATATAAACTTGTCGCTTAAATTATTTTCAACGCTTTCTGTAAATTCGCCCTTGGTAGAGTTGTAAATCAAAAAGTGATCGCTTGTAAAAAACTTGCTTTCCGCATATGAATCGGGTATTTTGTCCAAAGATGCTTTGTCGATGTTTTCATTCCAAACACCGCTCGCACTTGAAATTTGTTCAAATTCGTCATCATTGAGCTTTACAATTATAGTTAAATATTCAGACATTTCATTCGCAATTAAATCTACATCATCAGGAAAATCAATGCCTATTTCGCTTCCAATCTTTTCAAGCTTTTCGGGTGATCGAGATATATCTGCCTGCAAGCCCAAGGTGCCAAACATTGCAAGTATTAATATAGAAACGCATACAAGCAATATGTTTAGCTTGTTTCCTATTTTTTTCGCAAAAAGAACTATGCTTAAAATCAATAGCACTGCTTCGACCGCGCAAAAAATCCACGGAACAAACGTCATCAGCTCAATCATTGATAAAGGAACGAGCTTTTTGTCAGCCGGCAAAACCATCATTAGCATTGAAAACGGAATCATTGCTAATGCAAAAATCCACAATTTATTTCTCAACTTATAAAGAAAATTTTTCATAAAACACCTTTCATGCTGTTATTTTTTGACAAGCATATTGTAATATTGATGTGCTTTGGGTCGTAGCATATTCATAAATTCCCATAACAACTAAGACACATACCCCAGTATTTAACCCAGGGGAGACAGGGGACGGTTCCTCGTCTCCGCAGCATCATTGAGTGCTTATGCGCTTTTATGCCTTTTCAATTTTAGTATATCATATACTTTTATCTCTGTCAATGTATCCCTTTTTACCTAAAAATAAGACACCCCACCGTCCCCTGTCTTATTTGCGTTAATTCAAAGATAGACACCTTGGAGCTTGGCGGCAATGTCAAGACACACCACCGTCCCCTGTCTTACCGTCACCTGTCTCACGTTCCTTTTCAAGTGCTTTTTCAAGATACTTACTTCTCTTGACAATTACAGTATTTGTTATCATTTCACTTAATGTTTCCTTAGCATTATAATACATAAAAGAATTAGTTATTGGATCTACCGATATAATCGTGTATAAAACAATTAATACTTTTAGCGGCGGATTATATGTGTTTTTTTTAACTATCTTTATTAATAATATTTTCTTGCCGATACTTGCACCATTGAAAATTAAATCCTTGAAAACAAGATAAGGACATCCGAACAAAGCAGCAATAGTAACTACAACCGATTCTGGCAAACGGATAATGTTCTCAATAATTAAACATATTATGGCTCCGCTTATAAATAAAAATATTACTATGGACCAATCTATTAAATATGCCATTATTCTGCGAAAAACAGATGCTTTTTCCATATAATTATCTATCATCTCAACTCTTCCAATCTTCAAAAAATCCCCTAATTAATTCAGAAATATTGAGGCTTGCCTTGGCGCTACCACCCAAAAACAAGCGGGAGACAGGGGACGGTTCCTCGTCTCCGCAGCATCATTGAGTGCTTATGCGCTTTTATGCCTTTTCAATTTTAGTATATCATATACTTTTATTTCTGTCAATGTATCCCTTTTTACCTAAAAAATCCCTCGGGATTCCGAGGGATTTGTTCTTATAATAGCTCGTTTTTAAGCTTTTCGATAAGCTGCGCGAGCTTTTCGTCGCGGATTAGGTGCTTATATTTTTCGATATAGCGCTTAAGGGCTTCCTTGTTAATCGGCTTTGGTGCGCCGCCGAATTTTGAAAGGAGGTTGGAGGAAAAGATTTTTTGCAAGCACTCGCTTGGGAGCTTAATGCCCGTGATTTTGTGGTCGTCAAACGACATTAGTTCCTCGTCGGTTGCAAAATATCTGAATTCTCTATCACACAGCCACTTGCCCGCTTCCATATATACAGGAAAATCCATATCCGTGCCGAAAATTATTCTGTCGGCGTATTTTTCAAAAAATGCGCGATAATACTCGGGGCGCTTATTAAACGAAATATACATCTCGCCGCCGGGGGTAATATCAACCGTCAAATTCGGGTATTTTTGGAAAAGCGATTCCAACTTTTCGGGATATTCGCCCATAAAAAAGAAGTGGGCAAGGCATAAATTGAGGTTTGGGTGCTTCTTTAATATATTTTCAATTTGGTCGTACAGCTCGTCAAAGGTGGGGTATTCGCCATTACCGTAATACCATTTTTTTGCAATTCTTTCCTCGGTGGCTTCCGTCCAAAAGCACTCGGGGTCGCGCGCGTGCATTAAAACGTACGTGCCGTTTTTCTCCATTTCGTCAAACGCTTTATCAAAAAACTCACCGTCCAAGTGGTTGCCAACAAGCGTATAAAGGTTTGGCTTGCCCTCAAGCATTTTTATGCCGTCAAAGCCGATTTCCATAAGCTCCTTATGCTGCACTGAAAGCTCCATGCCGTCCATTTCTTCCCTTTTTGCAGGGTAGGATGGGTAAATATATCCGCCGTAGGAAAACGTGTTTTCGTTGAGGATTTTATAAAATGCGCAAATTATATTATTGCTAACGTCGCGGGACACGGGGATTGCATTTCCCGATGGGAGCGGTGCAAGAGCGATATATTTAAGTCCGCACGCCTCTCGATACTCTTCAAAGCCGTGGAAACAATCAATTCCGTTTTTTTCATCGTACCATCTATGCATATGAATGTGTCCGTCGATGGGGTTTTCTATATTTGGAAATGGCTTTATGTAATCTGACATAGTTGGCTCCTTAATTTATCCGCGCTTTGCGGTGCTATTTATAATTAAATTTTATCACTCAGCACCATAAAATGCAAGAATTTCTTGACATATCGGGACAAAAGAATTATAATTAAAGCGAAATATAGACGCATAAGTGGGAAAGTACGGTGAAAATCCGTCGCAGCAGTCACTGCGGTTACAGTCCGAATGCCACATACGCGTTTTTGGTGAAAGCCATCGGTAAAGTCGGTTTTGGGCAAATGAAGACCGAAAGCCAAAGAGCCCCTTTTTCTCATTTTGAGCGAGGGAGTGTTTATTTTTGCTCTTTGTCCTGCCCTTATGGGTGGGATTTTTTACTTTGTATTTCAAAATACAAAAGAAAGGGGGAAAACTCAATGAAAAGAATTTCAACTGCCTGCGTTGCTTGCTTGCTTCTTGTAGCATCGCTTTTCTTTGTCATTTCTTGTGTTGATAAAGAAAGTGACACCGAGCTTTGCTTTACCCTTGAGGTTGTGCACCTTGACGGCACACAAAAGACCTTTGAGGTAAAGACCTACAAGACTATGCTTGGCGATGCCTTAACCGAAAAGGGATATATCTCGGGCTACCAAAGTCAATACGGCTTGACTGTCGAAACGGTTGACGGCGAAACGCTTGATTGGAACACAAGCGGAGCATATTGGGCACTTTACATAAACGGCGAATATGCACCGACCGGTGTTGATTTAACAAAAATCACAAACGGCGCGGTTTATGCCTTCAAGGCCGAAAAAATGTAATTTTTCAAAACAAAAGGGACTCGCACGAGTCCCTTTTTTCTTTGTAAAAAAGCGGGAGGAGCAAGCCCCTCCCCTACAATCTTTTATCTGTTGTTAATCATTTTTGTCAAATCAACAGGATTTACGATAACGCCGTCCTTGTAAACGCGCATATTGCCTGATGCAATTTCGTCGATAAGCACAACCTGACCGTTGTTGTAGCCGAATTCAAACTTGATGTCCCAAAGGTCAAGGCCGATTGTCTTTAAGTCATCAGCTACGATCTTTGTGATCTTAAGTGTTTGATCCTTCAAGCTTTCAAACATTTCCTTTGTCATAACCTTAAGAGCAACTAAGCCCTCTCCTGTTACGAGTGGATCGCCCTTTTCGTCGTTCTTGAACGTACATTCAACGTAGCCGCCCTCAAGTGGTGTGCCGTCCTTTATGTACTCACCGTATCTGCGAATAAAGCTACCTGTTGCAACCAAACGGCAAATAACCTCAAGTCCGCCGCCGCCAAGCTCCTTACCGAAGCATTCAGCAGGAAGAACCTCCATTGTTGCATTTTCTATATCAGCTGAAACGTAGTGTGTCTTAATTCCGGCTGCCTTGAGCATTTCAAAATAGTAAACGGATGTTTCAAGATTTGCCTTGCCAATACCGTCGATTGTAAGACCTACGGTGTTTTCGCCCGGATCAAAAACGCCGTCCTTGCCTGTGCAGTCGTCCTTAAACTTAAGAAGAACGTTGCCGTTTTCAAGTGCATAAACGTCTTTTGTTTTGCCTGTATAAAGCTTTTTCATATTTTTATCTCCTTTAATGCTTTAGCATTCTTACAAAAATATTATAAATGCTACGGTTCAACTTTTCAATACTTTTTCTCAAAAAAATGATATTTTTAGTCAAAATTTTTCACCGTGATTTTTACGTGTTTTTGTTCAGTTTTTACAAAGTAAACGGGAGGAGCAAGCCCCTCCCCTACAATTTATAGTTTACTGTAAAGCCCTCTTATTTAACTAAGAAGCGCTTGATTTTGCGTGACGGTGTCTTTTCAAACGGCTCGTGGCGAAGCTCAACTACGCTTACGTGCTTGAAGGATTCAAGCTTTTGGTTCATATCGTGAACCGCGTGGTTAATTGCCTCGTAAATTGTTTCATCCTCGTGAAGTCCGTGTGCATCGCACTCGTCCTTATTCGGGAAAACAACAGCTGCAATAACAACGTCACCCGTCTTTTTGTTTTCACGTCCTACAACGACAACCTCCTCAACGTACGGAATTGTTCCTAAATATTCCTCGATTTCCTCAGGGAATACGTTTTTACCGTTTGAGGCGATAATGATGTTTTTCTTTCTACCCGTGATGTAGATATAGTTTTTCTTGTCGATATAGCCGTAGTCGCCCGTTCTGAACCAGCCGTCCTCGGTCATAACCTCAGCGGTGAGGTCAGGTCTTTCGTAATAGCCGAGCATTACGTTATCACCTGTTACGACGATTTCGCCGTAGTTGTCCTCTTCTCTTTCCTTTTCAATTCTTACCTTTACACCGTCCATTGGCTGACCGCAGGACGCCTTGTTGTACTTATCAAGCGGTACAACGGAAATAAGAGGAGCGCACTCGGTAATGCCGTAGCCCTGTGACATTTGAATACCTATTGAATGGAAGAACGTAACGATTTCAGGGTTCAAGGGAGCGCCGCCAACGATAAGGAAGCGAAGGTTTCCGCCAAACACCTCGTGAAGGTCCTTGAAGGTCTTTTTTCTTATATCGATGCCGAACTTGAGAAGGAAATTGCTGAGCTTAATGCCCGTTTTAAGCTTCTTTGTCTTGCCCTGCTTTTCAACGTTTTTAAGAATTGTTTTGTAGAAGGTTGATGCAAAGAGCGGAACGAGTGTCATAATAGTTGGCTTGAATTGCTTGATATTCTTAACAACGTATTTAAGACCGTCACTGATTGCAATTGTTGCACCATACATATATGGGGCAAGCTGAGTTGTAGCAAGCTCGTAGGTGTGGTGCGGTGGGAGAACTGAAAGGATAAGGTCCTTTTCGGTAAGTGGGCTGAACACTGGATGAATATCCTTAAGCACGGCACAAATGTTCTTTTGGCTGAGCATAACGCCCTTGCTTGTGCCTGTGGTGCCCGACGTGAAAAGAAGAACTGAGAGCTTTTCGGCATCCTGCTTGAAGAAATCGAATTTGTCCTCGCTCTGGCTTTGATTATATTCCTTATAAAGCTTATCACCAAGTGTTAAAAAGCTTCTGTACGAAATATGCTTTTCGTCAATATATTCCTCGTCCGGCTCAAGTGTGAAAAGCGCCTTGTTGGTCATAATATATTTTTCAACGGTTGGCATTTCTCCGTCGCGCTCACCAAAGAATTTTTCAAACGTTTGGGAGTGAACGACAACCTTTGCCTTTGAAAGGTTGACAAAGTTTATCATCTCCTCAGGCAAAAGGCCCGGGTCAAGCGGAACGATTACACCGCCCGCAAAAACGGTTGCCATATATGAGGCAATCCATTGAACGCTTGTTTCGCCCGTTAAGATAACCTTTTCATCCTTAATTCCGATTTCGTTCATTGCAAGGGTGAGCTTTCTTACGTAGTGATAGAACTCGCCGTACGTAATTGAAACCTCTTCCTCTTTGGTTTTATTAAAACAATATAATCTGCAATTTGCAAACATATTGTTTCCTCTATCAACTAAATCATAAAGTGAATTTAACTCTATTTTTTCGTTTTTCATAATATCTCCTAAAATTACTTATTTGCCAAAAGGGAAATTCCCTCGTCTATCTCGCCCAATACGTCGTAGAATTTTTTAAGCTCCTTCATTGTAACGTGCTTATCTACGCTTTCTATACGAGAGGCAATAATTTCGTTCATCTTTTTGTTTATCTCCTCGCCCTTTTCAGTTAAGAGGAAGCATACTTTATATTTTTTATCGGGTACGACTTCTTTTACAATGTAGTTTTTTTCCAAAAGCTCGTTTGTTATTCTTGAAATAAACGCCTTATCAACACCGCAGGCATCTGCAAGGGCGGATGAGGAAAGTCCCCTTTCGCTTTTTGCAAGCTGTAAAATGCACATAACGTGTGATGAACGAAGCCCGTACGGCTCCATTTCCATATCTGCAATTCTTTTGATATTCTTCGTAATTCTTTCTATTATTAAAACAAACGGCGTAAATCTTTCGTTGTCCATTTTTCACTCCTTCATTTTAGGGCAACAAAACGCGCAAAAGCGCATACCTTCATTGCCATTTTCAGGTTGTTGTTGACTGCTCAACATTTTAATTATACATCAAGCAAACCGTTTTGTCAAGTTTTTTGTAAAATTTGCTTTTCAAGTATAATTTTTACAAAATTAATAAATCAAAATTTCACGCTTTTGTATTGAAATCACGCTGACGCGATGATATACTAAAATTAAATAAAACTAAAAAGGAGTATTCAAAATGGCAAACAGATTTATCTTAAACGAAACATCCTACTTTGGTGCCGGCTCACGCGAAGCACTCGGCGCGGAAATTGCAAAAAGAGGTTATAACAAGGCGTTCTTAGTTGCCGACAAGGACCTTATCGGCTTTGGTATTGTAAAGCTTGTAGAGGACGTGCTTGGTGATTTCCCATACGAAATTTTCTCTGAGTTCAAGGCAAACCCAACCGTAAATAACGTAAAGGCAGGCGTAGAAGCATATAAGGCGTCAGACGCTGACTTCATTATCGCTATCGGTGGCGGAAGCGCCATTGACACGGCTAAGGCAATTGCCATTATCATTAACAATCCTGAATTTAGCGACGTTGTTTCCCTTGAGGGTGTTGCCGACACGAAGAAGAAATGCGTTGACATTATCGCACTTCCAACAACAGCAGGTACTGCCGCTGAGGTTACAATTAACTACGTAATTACAGACGAGGAGTCAGGCAGAAAGATGGTTTGCGTTGACCCTAACGACATTCCCGTGCTTTCAATTGTTGACGCTGAGCTTATGGCGACAATGCCTAAGGGTCTTACAGCGGCAACGGGTATGGATGCTCTTACACACGCAATTGAGGGCTACATCACCAAGGGCGCTTGGCACCTTTCAAACATTCTTGAAATCAATGCTATCAAAATTATCGCCGACAATTTAAGAGAAGCAACCTTCAACGGCTCTAATATGCATGCAAGAGAGCAAATGGCGCTCGGTCAATACGTTGCAGGTATGGCTTTTTCTAACGTTGGTCTTGGCTGCGTTCACTCAATGGCGCACCCACTTGGCGCAAGATTTGATATTGCACACGGTGTTGCAAACGCACTTCTTTTACCAACCGTTATGGAATTCAATATGCCGTCCTCAATTATCAAATACGGCAGAATTGCAAGAGCAATGGGCGTTGACACGACAGGCATGACAGACGAGGAAGCGGCAAAAGCAGCAGTTGACGCGGTTAAGCAGCTTTCAATTGACCTTGAAATTCCACAAACCCTTCGTGAAATCGGAATTCCAGAGGAAGCGCTTGAGCAGCTCGCAAACGACGCATTCAACGACGTTTGCACAGGCGGAAATCCACAGCCGATTACAGAAGAGGACATTCTTGCTCTTTACAAAAAGGTATACTAAGATGCTTCGCTAACGAAGAATTAATGATAATTTGCGCTCTTGGCGAAAATCACCCGAATTTATTCACTATTCATTATTCATTTGCTTTAATAATCAAAAAGCCGAGGCCCCTCGGCTTTTTTGTTTATTTATATTGAAATAAAGATAATTATTTGATATAATATAATGTATGAATATTATTTTAGATGAAATAAGAAAAAACTCGGACGCGTCATACGGAGATTTCACTGCAAAGCTGATTCCGACTATTTCGCGCGAAAAAATCCTCGGACTTCGCGCACCCGTTGCCAAAAAAATTGCAAAATCGTATGCGACAAGCGAGGCAGGAAAAGAGTTTCTTTGTACCCTGCCCCATAAATATCACGACGAATATATGGTGCACGCTTATATGCTTGGGTGCTTATCTCTTCCCTGTGAGGAAATGAAACCGCGCATTTTGGAGCTTTTGCCATACGTTGACAATTGGGCAGTTTGCGACTCACTTTGTGCCTCTGTAAAGAGCTTTTTTGAGGACAAAGCTTTGACGTATGATTTTTTACTCACCTGCTTAAGGAGCGAGATGACATATACCGTACGCTTTGGGCTTGTGTGCTTGCTTGACTACTACGTAAACAAAGAATATATTGACAAGCTTGTTTCGATTGTTAAGACGGTGAAAGGCGAGGAATACTACGTAAATATGGCGCTTGCTTGGCTTATTTCCATTATGCTTATAAAGGAATACGAAAAAGCACTTCCGCTTATTTTAGACGGTGAGCTTGACGCTTGGGTGCATAATAAATCTATTTCAAAATTCTGTGAGAGCTTTCGCCCGTCAAGTGAGCAAAAAGCTTTCTTAAAATCACTACGGAGATAATATGAGAGTAAATATTAAAAAGCTTAACGAAAATGCAAAAATGCCTACCTACGGCTCCGAATACGCGGCGGGCGCTGACTTGTACGCTTGCCTTAGCGAGGACGCGGTGATTTTACCGGGTGAAACGAAGCTTATCGGCACGGGAATTTCAATTGAGGTGCCCCTTGGCTACGGCGCGTTTATTTATGCAAGAAGCGGTCTTGCCTCAAAGCGCGGACTTGCTCCTGCAAACAAGGTTGGCGTTGTTGACGCGGATTATCGCGGTGAGGTTATGGTTGCGCTTCATAATCATTCAAGCGAGGCGCAAACGGTTTCGGCGGGCGAAAGAATTGCCCAAATGGTAATTGCACCATTTTTAAAGGCAGACTTTTGCGAGGTTGACGCCCTCTCTGACACGGTGCGCGGCGCAGGCGGCTTTGGCTCAACGGGTACGAAATAATACACAAAAAAGAGCAAACCGTTTGCCATAGAGCAGCTCCTCATCCACCGCTGATTTTCATCTGCAGCTTATCTTTTAATTTGCATCAGCGGTTCCCCTTCTCCCACAGGAGAAGGCAAAATGGGCAAGGGCGGCTTTGGCTCAACGGGCACGAAATAAAAATTCACGGGAACTATTATGAAATTAGAAAAAAACAAGGGCTACGTATTTTTTGTGCGTCACGGTCAAACAGACTGGAACCTGAAAAAGCTTTTGCAGGGGCGCGACGAAATTCCGCTTAATGAAACGGGGCTTTCACAAGCTAATTGGGTAGCCGAGAAAATAAAGAGCGCGTGTGCGCGCACTTCGTTAAAATTTGACAAGGTGGTGTCAAGTCCGCTTTGCCGTGCAAGCGTTACCGCGCGCAAAATTGCGGATGCAATAGGTTGCGAGGACTTTTCCATTGATACGCGACTAATAGAGCGCGATTTTGGCGAGCTTTCGGGCAAGGAGTACGATATGGGTGCCAAATATATAACGGGCAACGATGAAAGTGTTTCAGGGCTTGAGCGCGTCGAGGACGTGTATATAAGAATGAGGGCTTTTGTCACCGAAAACGCCACTTGCGGAAAGAAAATTATTGCCGTTTCCCACGGCTCCGCAACGGGAGTTTTCACCTCTGTTACCAAAAAAGCACCGCTTGCCGAAAACGCAAAGCGCGTGCTTCAAAACTGTCATATGGTAGTTTTCTCGTATGACGGCGAGGAAATACTTATGGAGGGATACGATATTTCCCCCGAAAATTTAGATTTATTGGAGATAGAATGAAAAAATTAATTTTTGCACTTACTGTCGCACTATCGTTTGTGCTTTTGCTCTCCGGCTGCCAAAAATACGTTTCCAAGTACGACGAAAATTACGTTTACGACGGTGAGTCCTTGCTTGGCAAATGGCAGGAAGCTCAGCACGATGATGAATTTTATCAGGTTTACAATTTCACGTCAAGCGACGACGTTACTCTAACCTCTTATTCCTACGGAATAGCAATGCAAGAAATCGAGGCGACGTACCGCGTTGAGGGAAACAACTCCTTGGTGGTTGAATGGGGCGACGGCTATTCCAACAGAAACGATTTTTCAATATCAAGCGACGGCTACCTCACTATAACTCAGGTTTTGGAGGCGGAGCACGGAGAAATGGTGCTTGAGCCATACAAGCTTGAATGGAACACCGATAACAGCGATATAAAAGGCACTTGGGTAAGCAACGAAAATAAAAACGAAACCTTCACCTTCGGTTCAAGCTACACACTAACCGTTGAAGGCGAAACTGACGTTTATAAAATGCCATATGCCATAAAGGGCGATATGGTTGCCTTCGGTGGCGAATTCGTTGACGGCTTCAAGGAGGAGGTTAACGTAATGACCTATAAAATCGACGGAGATACACTTACCCTAACGGGCAAGGATGAAAACGGCGGAAGCGTCGTACTTAAGTTTACGAGGGAAAAGTAATGGAGCTTTTTGAAAAAAAGATAGATTCAAAAAAGATTTTCGACGGAAAAATAGTAAAGCTTTTCGTTGACACGGTTGAGCTTCCAAACGGTCAGCTTGCAACGCGCGAAATCGTGCGCCATCCGGGTGCGGTTTGCGTTTTGCCCTTAACCGACAGCGGTGAGGTTATTATGGTCAAGCAATTCAGATACCCATTTTCTGAGGTTATGCTTGAAATCCCCGCGGGCAAGCTTGAAATAGGCGAGGACCCATACGAGGCGGTAGTTCGCGAGCTTGAAGAGGAAAGCGGCGTTGTCGCAGGCAAAATTGAGCATATTGGCGAGCTTTACACTACCGTTGCAATTTTTGACGAGAAAATTCAAATTTACCTGGCAAGCGAGCTTACCTTCAAAAACGCGCACCCCGACGAGGACGAGTTTTTAGAGGTGACGAAAATTCCGCTTGACACTCTTGTAAATATGGTAATGAACGGCGAAATCAAGGATGCAAAAACGCAAATTGCAATCCTTAAGGCGGAAAAATATCTAAAGGAAGGTAAGCGGGCAAATGAGAAAGCTTCTTGATATTAAGAGAACGAAAACGGTTGACGAGCTTGCATTCGGGCACAACCCAATGGCGTTTGGCAAGTCATTCCTTGCGTTTTTCATAATTACCATGATTGTTTACGTTGCAACGAATACAATTACAAACACACCGCTTATTGTAAATCATATAATAATTTCCATAAAAAACGGCACCTTTGTCAACCTAACAGAGGCACTTATCAAATTTATGGAGGAGCCGTACGTAATTCTTCCTTGGTGGGGAACGCCCCTGCAGCTTTTCGGCGGTATTTTTGCAATAATTGCGGTTACCGTTTATATTAAAAAATTTGAAAAGCGCAAAATGAGCGCAGTTGGCATAAGAAAAAACGGCGCTTTCTTAGAGGTTATTTTGGGCGCTGTCATCGGCGCGGCTTTAATTGGCGCGACGTTTTTAATAACTGCTTTTTCGGGCGCGGTTTCTTATAAGCTTGCGGGCTTTGATTTAAGAATTTTACTCTACGCGCTCGCATTCCTTATCTTTGCATTCGGCGAGGAGCTTTTGGTTCGCGGATTCTTTATGAACGTGCTTGCAAGAGATATGAAGCCGATTGCCGCTATTATTATAAGCTCGTTTTTATACGCGCTCTCGGGCTTCTCATCTTACAATATAATGGGCTTTGTGAACACGTTTGTTTTCGGCTTACTTCTTGGCGTTTTCGTTTTCAAGCGTGGCTCAATTTGGGGCGCAGTTGCCATTCGCTTCGTTTGGTCCTTTGTGGGCGCGTCCATCCTCGGCACTCCCGTGTTCGGTGCAATTCCCGTTATTTCGGTTCTTTTGCCCGAATATAATCCACCCGAAATACTGTCCGGCACGTCAAGCAGCGGCTTTGAGGGCGGACTTATTATGACCGCGATTTTAGCAGTCGCTATTTTACTTGTGCTTCTTCTAAAAACGAAGAAAGGCGAGGAATCCTCTGTAAAAATCGAGTATTTTAATTAAATTACTTGACAATTATTTAATTTAGTATTAAAATTATTTATTATATTTTATCGGCAAAGGCCGTCTATTGCGAGTAAAGGAGATGATGTCTGTGAGATACGAAAAATCGTGCGGTACAGTAATTTTTCGTAAGGCACGCGGAAAATATGCCGTGCTTCTTATAAAAAATAAATACACAGACTTCTGGTCTTTCCCCAAGGGACACGTTGAGGCGGGCGAAAACGAGTACCAAACGGCGATAAGGGAAACGAAGGAGGAAACGGGCATCGACGTAAAAATCGAAAACGGCTTCCGAATGGAGTCAATTTATCTTATCGGCAAAAAGAAAAACACCGAAAAGCGCGTTGTTTATTTCACGGCGCTCACCACCCGTGCGTACGTTGTGCCGCAGGCGGAGGAAATTGCCTCCTTCCATTGGTTCTTCGAGGATGAATTCCCCTTTGACCACACCTTCGACAACGACAAATTGATTTTCACCGAGGCGCTTAAATTTATCAAGGAGCGCTTTGGAGAAGCGACGGAAAACTCTTATTTTCATTCAAAAAACAAATAAAAGAATCCTAATTCATAATAAAAAAAGACTGATGTAAAATCAGTCTTTTTCATTTTCTTCTATGCCGAGCTCGCGTTCGATTTCGGAATTAAACGACGGCGTGTTCGCTTCCTTTGATAGCTTGGTTACGTTTTCAAGAAACGCTTCAAATTCCTCATTCATTTCGACAATTACCGCGTCGTAGTGAGGTGAATTTCTAAACACGATAACCTGCTTCTTTTTGGCAAACATGTTGTGCGTGTAGTTATAGAACATAATACCCACGTATTCCTTGGAAAGAGTATCCTTTGTTTCCTTTTCGTACGGAATGACCTTGACAATATCCAAAACGGAATAATTGCAAACGTAGTTTCCGCGCTTGCCAACCGCCTTGTCAATGAAAAAGTCGTAGCTATTTTCCCTTGGATTTAGTATATAGGTATAGGTGGTTAATTCAAAGCGCATCATAAGATACATCGCGCTAACCAAGGACACCATACTGATAATAACGAGCGCTGTTCTCCTTGTTCCCTCGCTAAACGGCAAGGACATACAAATAAGCGCAAGAGCGAAAAGCCCTATATAGAGCGCGCGAATACCGCCGCCCTCGTGCTTCGGTGAAAATTTCATTTTTTCTCCTCCCCTTGGAGATAGCGAAAACATTTTTATTTCCCACTCCAATTGATTTGATAAAAACAAAGGACTTACTTGCGTAAGTCCTTAAGCTTTTAAGCGTTTTCCTTGTTTACGATTTGCTTATCTGCATAGTAGCCGCAAGCTGAGCAAACGCGGTGAGCAAGATTGTACTCGCCACACTTTGAGCATTTAACCATTGTTGGAGCTGTGAGCTTTGAGTTGTTTGATCTTCTCTTGTTTGTGCGTGCGTGAGATTGTTTTCTCTTTGGTACTGCCATTTTAAGAGTCCTCCTTTAGCTTTTTATGCTTAACTTTTTTTAATACTGAAATATTATACTACAAAGTTTCATCATTTTCAAGTAGTTTTTGTAAAATTGCAAGTCTGGGGTCGATTTCTTTTTTCTTCGGGCAATCACACTCTTCAAAATTTAGGTTTTTACCGCATTTTGAACAAAGTCCTTTGCATTCCTCTTCACAAAGGAGCTTTTGGGGAAACTCAAGGAGTAAGTCCTCTACAAGCTCACGGTCGATGTCTAAGAATCCGTTCTTGACGATAACGTATTCATCGTTATCCTCATCCTGTAAAGTGCCTTTAGTTGCCACGGTGCGATTGAAATTGAGGGTAAATGTGCCAAAAATATCCTCAAGACATCTTGCACAGCGCGAGGTGTAATCAATCTCTGCTGTAAGTGAAAGCGCCATATAGCCCGCATTGTCGGTAACTGAGCCCTTAACCCTTACAGGTGCTGTGAATGAAACGTCGTCAGGCGGAATAAGATTATTGCTCTCATCCTTCGTATCAATCAAATACTCAAAGTCAACCCTTGAGCTTTTGCCATTGATTAGTGAGGTTATATCAAGAACCATAAGCTTCTCCCTTGCATTTACAATAGTGACAAAAATTAGTCCTTCGCCACTTGCCTAACTATTATAAAGAAAATTCCCCCTTTTGTCAAGTATTTTTTTCAAAAAACTTGCACGATGTAAAAATATATGGTACAATTATAGCAATATTAATTAACGGAGGGCGAAAATGGAAGAAAAATCAAGTGCTATCGGCGTAATTGGCAAGATTATAACCATCGTTGCCACACTTGCCCTTGCCGCATTCGTTATCTTCTTTGGCATTCAAATGTACCGTTCGACAAAATACGATATGTTTAACGAGGTATATATAACGGATAATTTTAAGGCGGCGTGGGAGAAAAACAGCGACGTGCGCACACACTCCGTCGGCACAGAGGGTCTTTCGGAAAACGGTGTAATCAAAATTACCGAGCTTGTTTATATAATGAACCCTGTGGAAGAAAACGCGTGCCTGCCGACAGGCGAGGCGTATATACAGTTTGGCGTGCGCATAAACAAGCTGCACATTGAAGAGGTGCAGGAAAAATGCCCAAGCATTGACTATGACGATATAGAATTTTTCCTTGTTGGCAAAAACGGCACAGGACCGAAATATGAATATAAGCTTGAAGAAAACGACCTGCTTGACAGTGGCGAAAAATTCCAGTACAAGTATTACAAATACGAGAAAAATGACGTTTTAATGGACGTTGACTCACTCACAATTGAAATGCGATTAAACGGAATTACCGTGGTTGAAAACGAAAAGGGCGAGCTTATCCTTGTCGAGGACGCGGCAAAGGTCCACGTTGCGGACTCAACCGAAATCCACAAAAAGGACCGCACGTATATTCAGTACAAGTTCTCTCGCAAGGAGAAAAAGGAGCTTGGAATATAAAAATGAATTCATGATTCTTGGCACATTGAAATAATTATAATTAAAAACCCCCATCGCTGTGATAGCGATGGGGGTTTTAATTGAATAATCAGTTGAAATATTGCTTAAAAATATTGTTTGCATTTATTGTTACGTCGCCGATGTTGTTTCCGTTTTCGTCCTTGCTTTCGCTAACGGTGTATTCCGCCTCATCCGACATTATAATATCGCTCATCTCAAATAGGTCAATTTCATATTTTGGAGAAACGTATTTCATTTATGCCGCCTCCTTGTCATCGCTTGGTAGCAATGCGAGCACGTCGTTATATGAAGCAAAGAAGTATTTGCCGCTTGATGGCTGTGCGATTTGCAAATATGCATACTCAGTAGCGCCGCCCTTGGTTGTGCCAACGTAAGCGCCCATTGCAAGAGTTATTCCCTTTTGCTCCTCTGTAAAACCAAATATCTTCAGGTTGAAAAGGTCAAAGCCGCCACCTGTTATATCAGCGGCAATAACGCCCTTAGCTGCTGAGCCGTCCGCGCCAAAGATATCGTTATTTCCTATATTGTCCTTCATTACCGCAAATACGCCGTAGTTAACGGTTACACCCATTACTTCCTCGTATTTTGAAATCGCTTGCGCGTTCACCTTATAGTTTACGGACATTGCGCCCTCACCGATTTCAGCCGCCGAGAAGCCGAGGTTTACAAAGAGTGCATCTGCTTTTTCTGTTACGCTATGCGTACAGCCGTTACTGTTACAAGCCGTTGTTTTAGTGCCCTCTTGCGCGTAATCTGAATATGTAATCGTTACGGTTGTATTTCCGTCTGTGTGCTTCACAATAACGTCATTACACAAGTTGCAAACAGATACACAAGCATTTGTAGCGGTTGTTTCGTTGTGTACGCCTTGGTTAAACGCCTCACATCTGCTGTAATCATATACTAAGTACATGCCACTCTTGTCGGAAAGTGTCTTGTATTCAGCGTAAGACTTTGCTGTGGCAGTAACCTCGCTACTACCGATTGTAGCAGTTAATTCGTCTGACGTACCAACGTAATAAATTGCTTCAAGTGACGTACAGCCGCTAAACGGTGTGCCGTAGAATCTTGCTTTTTTACCAATGGAAATAAATTCAAGATTTGTACAGTTGTTAAACGCGGTATCGCTACCCACTTTACCCATTGTTTCCGGGAATTTTACGCCTCTAAAGGGAACACTGCTAAACGTTGAGGAGCCCTCAAATTCGGTCAATTGAGTTCTTGTAAGGTCAAGCACCTGTCCGTAAAACAAGCTTGTGCATCCGGAAAAATGACTGTTCTGTGCCATTCTTTTAAGCTGTGTCAAATTCTCCAAGTTTATATACTTCAAATTAGAGCATCCGCTAAAGGAGTGGGTGTTAATTTGTTGCGTATCAAGTCTTAAATAACAATATTCAAGATTTTTCATACCTTCAAACAAACGCTTAAATTTGTCCATCGGCTTGTTGAGATACGTCGCGTTGCCTGTATTTCTGATAACGTCATCGTCCATTAAATTAATTACTACAATTTTGCTTTTAATTGACGTGCTTCCGTCCTCAAGCTTGGCATCCCAGCTCTGAACCTCGTCCCAGCTTTCTGCTTTCCAGGTCACTCTTGTACCGTCGTCTGCACGGACCGAGCTATAAACGTTCTGCCCGTTTTTGGTTTCGCTGATATACCAAATAAGTGCATTGCCATCACTGTCGAACAAATTGCACACGGTTCCGTCATTAAGCGTTACGGTTGCATCATAGTCAACTGTGTTCTCGTTATGAACGGAAGCTGCCGACACTGCCACTGCAAACGTCAAAGCAAGAACAGCCGCCAGGGCTATGGCTAAAATTATTTTTTTCTTCATTGCATTTCTCCTTCAATTCGTATTTTTCAATTAAGCATACTATTGCTCATTATAATTATAAACCTTGACCCAAGGTCAATGTCAAGAGCTTTTTATAATTTTTTCGCAAAATATAGTTTATATTATAAATTTTCTATTATAAATCTTCAAAAATCAGCTTGCCGCTTTCATCGGACGTTGCTGATTTAAAGGTCATTGTTCCTGCATAGCCGTTTATTGGCTTAAAGCCCGTAAAGATAAGCTTGCCGTTCCATTCTGCGCATTTTGGAACTCCTGCACAGGGGATTAAGGTGTCGTCTATCCTTTCAAAATTATCAAACGGCTCATCTGAGACAAGATATCTTGCCCTGCCTCTTATGCTGAAAACAAGATAGTATTTTCCGTTATATTTAAAATAGTCGGGACATTCGGGATGGTCGCTGTTTTCTACTGTATGAATTGGCTTTTCTGCTTCCTGCCACTCTTCCAAATCCTTTGAAATATAGTGAGCAAGGCATCCCAAATTTTCTTTAACCAAAACGGTTGTTAAAAACATATGGTAAAGTCCGTTTTCATCCTTGATAACCTTTGGGTCTCTTGCTATCGGGCCGTTAAATTTTTCCGATAATTCAAAGCCAAAGTCCTTGTCCTTTTTAAAGTGATAGCCATCCTCGGATACACTGCGGCAAATAAGCGCAGGCAAGCCCCTTGCCCGTCTTACGGTGTAATATAAATATTCCTTATTGTTATTGGATATCCACGAGCCCGTGCATATAGAGCCCTCTTCCTTGTCAGTGATTTCCACTGCCATTGGATGTACATTCCACGTCTTAAAGTCCTTGGTTGAAATATGCTCCCATTGATGGGCGCCCATTCCCCACTTGCTTCCGTGGTGGCGTCTATCCTTAAGGTAGAGGACGTGATATTCACCGTTTCTTCTATATGGCATACAGTCGCCAACGAAGACACCGCCACCGGGATGCCAGTCCTGCGCATTTTCAAAGCTTGCTATAACGCTTGGTTCTTCCTTTTCTTCCTTTACGTACACCGTTGCCTCTATTTGCAAGGGGGTAAATTCATCTCCCAAATCAAACAGGCGATTTCCCAAGGGCCAATCCTCATCAATTATTTTGCCGTTTACGTAAAGCTCTATTCTGTAATCAAGCAATATAATTTTGACCTTGTCCCCTTCCTTGATTTCACTGCTTAAATTAAGAGGGCGCTTGTCGTAATCGTAATACACCGATACTGTAAGAGTGTTGTCAAGTGCCTGTATTTCAAGCGTTTTTCTTCCTTGCTTATATGAAACGTCATAAAAAGGAAGCGCTTTTATTTCAAAGGATAATTCAATGCTCTGCATATACGTCACCTCTTATCGCTATATAGTCGGAAAAGCCGTCTTGGTACTTTATTTTTTTAGCAGCAAACGCCGAGAAAAGTGCAACTCCCGTTGCCGCCTCTTCCTTTAGTGTATCGGCAGACACAGACATTAAAAAGCAATCGGCTATAAGATTTTTCAGCACCTCGTTCTTTTTTACCGCTCCTCCCGAAGCCACTATACGAGTTTTTTTCTCGGGAAACACCTTGTATAGCTCATAAAGCTCGTTACACATTCCTTTAAGCACTCCTATAATAAGCGATGCGGGTGTGAAATTCTGCCTGTCTATCATTTTTATGGACCCTCTTTTGTTCGGGTCTTTTCTTTTTCCGCAAAAGGAAGCATCTACGTCAAGTCCTGCTTCTCCATTATCGTATGCCGCTTTGGCAAGCTGATTTATCGTCTTATACTGAGATACATCTTGCATTCCTGAGCTGACAAGATAGCTTCTAAAAAACTCCTCAAGCATAGAATAAGCAAATCCACCGCAAAGCGCTGAGCCGCAGATAAGATATTTACCCTCAACAAACGGTCTTAGCTCTATTTCTCCGCTTAGTTCTTTATAACCGCTTACGGCTGATATCTGCGAGCCCGTTCCTATATTCACAAGCATACTGTCCGTATTTTCGCTGACAGAGCCCAAAAAGCTCGCTTGGTTATCTCCAAGCGGTACGGAAACGGGGATTTTTCTGCATTTTCCGATAATAATGCTCTCACCCGTTACACAAGGCAAAAAGCTCTCGTCAATTCCAAGAAGCAGCAGCTTGTCCTTCATAAAGCAACCGTTTTTGACGTCAAACAATCCAAAGCTTGCAGCTACGGACGTGTGGGTTATGGCTTTTTTCATTCCGCATATTTTCATACCGAAATAATCCATTATGCTGCAAAAGCCCACGGCATTGCTTGGCACCTCGCCATTTAGCATATTGTAATAATGTGTTGCAATGCCATAGCCCGTTGAGATGCGCTCTTGGGTTTTATCCATAATTATTTTACAGATATTTTCTCCGCCGTCAAGCACCTCATCCCCGCGCTTATCCTGCCAATTGATAAGATTTGAAGCCGCGTTTCCGTCAGCATCTATGTAAACTATACCGTGCATCTGCCCTGACAAGCCGATGCTAACCACCTTTTTATATGCTTCAAGAATATGGTAAAGCAATTTTTCCGATTTATCCATAATGATGGACACGTTCTGCTCGGAACGGCTGTCGGAATAAACGTAAGAATTATGAGGAAGGGTGTATGCCTCCAGCTGCTCCTTGTTATCTATATCATACACTACGGCACTAATCGTCGTTGTGCCGATATCTATTCCTACTGAAAGTGCGCCGTGAGCTTCAGACTTTATTTTTTCACTCTCGTTAAACGGCTTCTCGTCTTTTAGCTCGTCAATAGATGCTCTGTTTAAGATATTTTCACAGATGTAATATTTTTCAGAATTTATTCCGCTTTCCTTTAATATCTCCGCCTTGCGCTTATCTATTAGCTCGTCTATGCTCATAACGCCGAACAAATACAGCTTTATGTCGGAAATGGAAATGCCAATGCTTCTAAAGAGCTTAATATTTTTTAGCACTTCAACGTCTTCATTGGAATAATTACGGTAGCCGTTTATATCTCTTGATATACTGATAAGCCCCTTGCTTTCATATAAACGAATGGCTTTACCTGTGAGCCCCGTTATTTTTTCTACGTCGTTTATCCTCATAGCATCACCTCTCTATATTAGTATTATAAACTATGCCCCTAGGTCAATGTCAATAGCCCTTTGAATTTATTTACTGCTTATTTATCTTCCGTGGCTTTATAAAATGACTATAAATAAAAAAATAGAGCTTGATTTTCACATCAAGCTCTATTTCATTGTAGCCGTATCAAGAGGGAAACAGAAGTTTCTTGTCTTAACGAGGACCGCCCTTGTCTCCCGTCTTCTGCTATCGTTTTCGTTTTTTAACAAGTAAAATAGCCGTGACTGCTCCTGCCGATGCCACTGCAACACAAGCAAAAGTAATGCATATAACCGCACAAGCTATAATCTTTCCGTTTATTTCGTGCTTTTTAGCACCGTTGTTTTGTTCAATCGGCGTTTCATTTTGAGCGTTGTTTGATGGATTCTCTTGCTTGTTTTCGCTGTTTGTTGAATCACCTTGATTTTCGGTGCTTTCTTGAGAGCTTTCCCAATCGGTTTTGGTTGTTAAATAATCTATAAAAGATAAACCTCCGCCAACTAACGTTCCGTCAGCACCGTGATTATATTCATATGATGAGATGTAATTATAATAATCGGTTGAATACTTGTTATATTCTTCCTCTTCAAACCAAACTCCTGAGGAATATTCAGTTTTATAATGCTTTATATAAGTTCCGTTGTCTGTAACGTAATAGACGGAAGCTCCAAAATGTGAAGAATATTCATCAAAGCAATAAATATTAAGAATTTTAAGCTTTTTTCCCAAAATTGTAAAATCAGAAGTTATCTTTTTAATATCATTTATATAATTTAGATTGATGCTTATTGGTGAAGTGCCAATATAAACTCTATCACTGTAAATGCCTTTGGTTAACATTATATTTTTGTTCAAAATAGCGTAATGAATATAGTCTAATTGATCTGCAAGCGATAGTATTTCGTTCAAATCCTTGCTTGAATGCCACATAAAAAGATCTGTATAAATTTTCAAAACAGGTTCGTTTTCTACTGATTCAAATGGAGTGTTTTTTAAATATAGATCCTCATTTTGTAAATCATTAAAATCTTTCTCGGATAATTGATTTATTAAAACGTTTGATATGCCTTGGTCAAACGTTGCATTTGATGAAACATCCAAATTTTCGGCGCTAATTAAACAAGCAAAAGTAATAAATAAAATCAAAAAAGTAATAAATGATAAAAATCTTTTCACAATAAGTTCTCCTTTCATAAAGTTGGGGAATTAATAGTATTTTGATAATCACCGTTGGTATATACAATAATTCCTTCCCATAGTCCGGTGTCTTGTTTCTCGTTAGCAAACCCTTGATTTCCGGTGTCTAGGAGACAGGGGACGGTGAAGTGAACCCTGTCTTAGAGAGAAGAAACATCCTCTGCCTTCATCATCCTTATATTTATAAAAACATTATAGTTTTCTGACAGTTGAGAAATCGTATTTTCGTGAACGTATAAATCATAAAAATACACATTATTTTCATCCAAATAATTGTTAGTATATTTCATATAAAATCCAACTGTCAAATATAGATCTCCATTTTTAGTTTCCTTTTCTAAAATTTGAAAATCACAAGTTGGCTCGGTTGGCAAATATAAGATAATCCTAAAATCTCTTCCACTATAATTATCATCATATTTCAATCCATATTGCTTTTCAAGCTCCGATCCTGCCTTAACCACCCAAGATTCAGCGTTTTTGGGCAAATCGGATTTTGTGTCATGCTCCACAAACCTCATATATGACGGTATTCCATAAAGAAACTCATTTATGTCTTCTATATCTTCTCCGTTATCATCAAATATAGATGTCGAAATTTTTTCTTTTCCATTCACCTTTATTTTTTGAACTTGGTCGCTATTTTCAATTGTTGCTTTAGGAACGACTATATAATTGATATAAACATTTGTAAAAAGCTCTAAATCTACTACAGCTTTATCATTCGATACATAATGGTCTAAAAATATTTGATATTCTCCATCGATCTTTTCTAAATCATAATATCCAACAAATCTTTGAGCATATCGACCATCCATAAAACACTGTTTGACACATATTACATAATTGTCATCAAATATGCTTGCATCAAGATTGGTGGGTATAATGTACTTTATTAATTCGTCATACGAATTAATAAATTTGAGATAAGCACCCACTTTGAAAGTTCCACCTTCATCCTTGGGTATCTCAAAACAATCAGTTACTTGTTCATAGTCTTTTATTTCATAATAGTATTTATCATTTTCTTCTATCGAAAAATACACCTTGTCACCATATTTTTCACAAAGTAAATTGGGCTTAACGATATTAGAACTTGTATCGCTGTTTGAATCTGTATTTGTTGAATCTGTGCCTATATCAACTTGTGAATCTTTGAGTGTATTGGTGTCTGTATTAGTGTTATATATACTACAAGAAGCAAGCAAACAAATCAGTATTAGCATCAATAATACGATTGAAATGATTTTTTTCATAAATCGACCTCCTATTCATTCTCTTTCAAGAAATTAGTAAAGCTGAATATAAATGTAAGACAGAGGACAGCTCCTTGTCCACGATTTATCCATTCAAAAGCAAAAATAGCATATGAGCGGTATTTTGCCGTTCATATGCTATCAATTTCTTTATTTTGTAAAAGCAATGATGATAACTTTAACGAGCATTATCTACCGATTTACTTTCTAATTTAATCATACAGTGATATTTTGCTATTGTCAATTATTTCGGTGATTTTTTCATCAATTTTTCATTAATCACACACATTCTAACGATGAAAAATTATTTCAAACATAAAATTTCGCAAAAAAAGCAAGGCGGTTTCGCCTTGCTTGTTTTATATAGTTGCCGTATTTGGCATAGTTGCGACAATTTGCGGCGGGACGCCCCCGGTGCCGCCTGCTGTACCGTCATCCTTTTTGACGGCTGTAAGTCCGAAGGAAACGCTGATTGCGCTATTTACCTCGTTCATTTGCGCTTCCCCTAAGTGACCCATTTTTTCCTTTAGGCGCGCCTTGTCGATGGTTCTTATTTGTTCAAGTAAAATCACGGAGTCCTTAAGTAAGCCGGAGTCAAGCACGCCAATCCCTATGTGCGTTGGAAGCTTTGCCTTGGTCATTTTGCTTGTAATTGCCGCGGCTATTACCGTTGGGCTATATTTGTTTCCTACGTCGTTTTGTATTATTAAAACAGGGCGAAGTCCTCCCTGCTCTGAACCGATAACGGGGCTTAAATCTGCATAATATATATCCCCACGCTTTATATTCAATTTTATCACTCCTATAATTTGCGTTGTGCCACAATAAGCATTCAATTGCTTTAATAGCATACTTATTATTGCCGTTTTTTCATGCTTTAATCCTTCTTTTACTATTTTATGAAAAACTGTAAATATTGTTTTTTGAATTTTTCACTTGAATTGAAGCTGAATTAGTGGTAAAATAGTTTTGTTTATCATCGTTAATCATGGAGAATACTATGAAATTCACTCAAAATTATAAGGTTAAATTCCACGATACCAACTCAAACGAAATTCTTGGCGCATCGGGCGTTTTGAAGCTTATGCAGGAAACGGGCATGCTTCATATGGATTTTTGCCGTCCGTCATACCGCGACCTATTAAACCAAGACAAGGCGCTTATTTTAAGCAACGTAAGAATAAATATATACTCACCGATTTCCTCACACGATGAGGTTACCGTTACCACGTGGGCAACGGGCTCACGCGGCTTTACAACCTACCGTTCATTCCAAATTCACAGAGGTGAGGAGCTTCTTTGCGAGGCAAACACCATTTGGGCGCTTGTTTCGGTGAGCGAGAAAAAGCTTATTAAAATCAGCGAGGTTGATTTTTCAAATTTCGAGCCCGAGGAGCAGCTTGAGCTTGACGCGCCGTCAAAGGTCAGAATTCCAAATGAGCTTAAGCTCAGCTTAGTCGGCGAATATACGGTTAGATACTCCGACACTGACATTAATATGCACATAAACAACACAAACTACCCCGATATGTTCTTCAACTATTTGCCAAGCCCTGACAAAAAAACCGTTAAGAGTGTGGCAATTTCCTACGTTAACGATGCCAAGGCAGGCGACAATTTGAAGTTTTATATGGGAAAAACGGACGGTAAATACTTTATGCGCTCCGTACACGAGGACGGCCGCACAAACGCCGAGGTTGAATTTACAACGGAGACGCTTGGTTGATTGGTTAATATTACACCCCCGTTTTGTGTTGACAGCGCGGGCTATATATGTTAAGATGTATATATACTAAAAACAAGGAGATTTTTTATGAAAAAGATTATTTGTAAAAAGACTTACGATACAGAAAAATCAGTTATAGTAAAGAAATTCACAAGCGGCATTTTCGGTGACCCAGCGGGCTACGAGGAGACGCTTTACCAAACAGAGGACGGCTTCTATTTCGTTTATGAAAACGGCGGAAGCGAGTCAATCCACCCTCAAGAAAACATCAAGCGTATTGCAAAGAATGCAGTGGCTGAGTGGATTGAAAATCACTGATTTTGCATAAAAACATACTAAAAAAGCGACACAGGGTGTCGCTTTTTTTATTCACCTTCAAGCGTAAAGCTCATCGCCTCATCCCCGCTGCTTGCTTCGCCGATTTTTATTTTTACGTCCTTGATTTTTTCTTCAGCTGAAATTACAACAACGACAACGGGGTCAAAGCCCTTTTCAAGGATTTTGTCTATTTCTGCATTTGCAAGCTCGTCGCCGCACTCGACGTAGTCGCCTATTTTTACAAGCGGCTCAAAGCACTCACCCTCAAGCTCTACCGTGTCAATCCCTATATGCACCAAAACGTCGTAGCCGTCGCACGCAATAGAGTAGGCGTGTGAGGCGCGGTGTATATTTTCAACCCTTCCCGAAGCGGGCGCGTAAATTTTGCCAACTGACGGCAAAACGCCAAAGCCCTCTCCCATAATTCCCGAGGAAAAAACCTCGTCCGCTATATCTTCAAGCTTTATTATTTCTCCGCTTGACGGAGCTGCAATTTTATTTTTGTTCTTCATATTCTTTCCTATCTATATTTTTGCACGAATTTTTTCTCAATTTTTGTGGGGGACGTGTCTGAATTTTGATGTTTTATTTTGAATCACAAACCTTTTGCCGTATGCCGAGGAGGTAAGGTGGGGAAACCGAAAGCTCATCCACTCCTATGCTTACAAGCTCCTGCGTGAAGCGAAGGTCAGCCGCCATTTCGCCGCAAACGCCAATCCAACCGTCGTTTTCGTGTATCGCCTCCGCCGCGTAGCCAATCAGTCTTAAAACCGCCTCTGCTTCCTCGGTCAGGTGTGAAACCTTACTGTTTTGGCGGTCAGCCGCAACCGTGTACTGCGAAAGGTCATTCGTTCCAACGGAGAAAAAGCCGACCTCCTTGGCAAGCACGTCTGCCATTATCGCGCTTGCGGGCGTTTCAATCATTATGCCAAGCTCAATGCCCTTATCGTATTTTTCCGCGCGCATATCAAGCTCCTTCATCGCTTCCTTAATCAAAGCTTTTGTGCGCCTTATCTCGTCAAGCGACGAGATCATCGGGATCATTATGCTTACTCTGCCGTGGGCGGATGCTTTCAAAATCGCCCTTAGCTGAGCTTTAAAAAGCTCCTTCCTTTCAAGGCAAAATCGCACACCGCGAAAGCCAAGGGCAGGGTTTTCCTCCTTTTCTATTCCCAAATACGGAGCTTGCTTGTCAGCGCCTATATCAAGCGTTCTTATGATAACGCGCCGCCCCTGCATTTTTTCAACCACCTCGCGGTATTCAAAGTAAAGCTCGTTTTCCGTCGGCGGTGCGGTTTTGGTAAGATAGCTAAGCTCGCTTCTATATAGCCCAATGCCCTCCGCACCGTTCAAAAGCGCGCCCTCAACCTCGTTTTTTGCGCCGATGTTTGCATAAATCATCACCTTGTGTCCGCTTCTTGAAACGGCAGGAGTGTTCAGAAGCGAGCGCATATACTTGTCGTGCTCGCTGTCTATTCTTTTTTCTTGGTTGCAAACCTTCAAAAATTCATCAATTTCATCCCTGCTCGGCGCAACTGTGATTTTGCCAGCAGTGCCGTCAAGCAAGCAATATTTGCCGTTATGCTCCCTTGGTATTTTTTCACTTCCGACAAGGGCGGGAATGCCCATTGCCTTAGCCAAAATCGACGCGTGCGAGGTTGGCGTGCCCGAAAAGGTAACAAAGCCGAGGATTTTGTTTTTATCAAGCCGCACCGTTTGCGACGGAGTTAAATCCTCGGCAACGAGAATATATTGCTCGCCGTCTTCAAAATCCTGCCCCTCTCTTACCGTCTTACCTTGCCCCTGCACGCTGCCCCTTGCACCAAGCTCTATTAAAATTCCGCCCGAAACGTCCTTTATATCGCTTGCCCTTGCAGATAGATATTCATCACCTAACGCGCGCAGCTGCATACAAAAGCTTTCCGCACTTTTACTAACCGCCTCCTCTGCGCTTATTCCCTTTTCAAGCTCCCTTAAAACACTCTCTAAAAAATCCTCATCCTCAAGGAGCATCGCGTGAATTTCAAAGATTTGCGCCTCATCCTCGCCTATTTCCTCACGCGCCAAGGCAGCGGTTTTCTTCGTTTTTTCAACCGTTTTTTCAAGTGCGGCAAAAAAGCGTTGTTTCTCACGCTCTATCGATGGCGCATCCTTGCCTACTACATATGAAAAGGCGTCTTTTTTCGACACAGGGTTGGATATTTCATCATAAAATTTCAGCTTGCCGTGTGCCTTTTTAGAGTTTATACCAACCCCAAAATATACAAGCCCCTTCTCTTTACCCAAGCTGCTCATTTAATACCTCGCTTATTTTTTCAAGCGCTTCATTTTCGTCCTTACCGTCGAAAACGAAACGGAGCGTGCTTCCACCCGTTGCCCCCAAGGACATTAAGGAAAGCAGCCGCTTGGCGTTTGCCTCCCTTGCACCGCACCTGACGGTAATTTCACATTCAAAATTCTTTGCGTTTGAGGCAAGCATGCCTGCAGGGCGCGCGTGAAGCCCTATTTTATCCTTTATTATAAAGCTAAGCTCTTTCATTTTCACTCCTTGACCTTTTTTCTTTATTTTGCCAAGCTAAGATATTTTTATGCAACAAAAAAGAACCCTCCGAAGAAGGTTCTTTATTTTTATTAGTCCTCGTTACCTACGCTAACAGGAAGTGCAATCAAAAGTGATTCGTAGTAATCAGCCAAATCCTTTACTTCCTTGTAGGAAACGCCACTTGGGTTCGTTACCGTTTCAGTATCTTGAATATAGGTAATTTCGCTGCCGTCTATAATATACAAGCTCATAACGTAGCTTATTGACTTGTGCGCATCGCCTAAGTTTGTAAGCTTAATTGTGTTTGTGCTGTATTTACTTGTTGATGCTTTAAGCTTAATTACACCGTTTCTTGCTTTACCTGTGCTATCAAGAGGAGTGTTATCTCCAAGTGATTTTTTAATAGCAACAACGGAGCCGTATTCAATTGTACGTCCGTTTGAAATTTGATACTCTTGGAGCGCTTCCTCGTTTATGCAATACTTAACGCTGAGTGCGCCTGTGCCGCCCATCTCGCTAACTGAGTATCCGTAGCAAACAACAAGCGGAGCTGAGGTTGCCTCACCCTCCTTAATGCCCTGCTCACACATACTGCATCTATAAGTAAAGTAGCCCGGCTTTGTGTATCCGTCACAGTACTCAATAGTGCCCGTGGAAGCAAGATCGTGTGGGAGCATTTCCTTTTCTCTGTCTGTGTAGTCCTCAAGTGTATACGTTGAGCTGCTTGTAACGTTAGCTGTGAACACCTTGTGTGATGTGCCTTCGTTTTCGCCGCAAGGACAGGTGGTAACAAACTGAATTCTGCCCGCCTCTGTACAGGTTGAGTCAGTATCTATTCTTTGATATGCGTGTGTAATTCCGTAGTGAATTGTATATGCGGGGTATGAAACGCCGTTTTTGGTTGTTGCATTGCAGGAATTAAAGCCCGTTGTGATAGATGCCTTTGTGTAAATAGTTATACCGTGGCTTTGATAGAACGTGTTTGCACCAAGGGAAAGAGAGTCCGCGTGGTGATAAACAACAGGAGCGTTAACGCCCTTATTCATACAGCAGAAGGTGTAATCTGTCGAAAGGTTGGTAACGTCCATCAAAACGATTTTTTGGAGATAGTAAGCACAGTCAAACGGCTTGTTTGCAAGTGTTGTAATGCCCTTACCAACGTAAAGGTATTCAACCTTTGAAGCGTAGAACGCCTGCTCTCCTGCGAAGTTTACGCTACATCCGTCAACGAAAACGAGAGATTTAACGCCTGATTCCTTGAAGGATTGCTTGCCAAAGGTATAGCTTGAGCCCTTTGAGAAGGTCATTTCAGTGAGGTTTGCATAGCCAAGGAACGCCCCTTCCTTATACTCAACCTTAGCGCCGCCAATATCGGATTTTATCGATTTTATCGTTTTAGGCGCACATTCCTTTTCAAAAACAAGGCCTGATACGTTTTCAATTATAATGTTTTCAAGAGCGGTAAGCCCCTTCAAATTTGAAACGTTTGCAACAATTCCCGAGCCGAACGTAATTGTTTTAATATGCGCGTTAGGAGTTAACGTTGAAATCTTTACTCCCGAAATGCCCGCAGGAATATATACACCCTTGATTTGGTCAATGGTATAAGAGCCAAACGTCTTAATGCCCGTTACAACGAAGCTTGAGTCAACAACCAAAACGTCCTTAACGGTTGCCTTGACAATTTGGTCACCGCTACCTGTATTTACAATTACGGTAACTTGGTCGTTTGATGGGTCGTAATAAATATAGTTAAGTCTAATGCTTGAGCAGCATGAGCAAACGTATTTATCCCAACCTACGGTTGTTTTTGTCGGATCCTTATGTGAGGTTGGATTGGTTGTAAAGGCATGCTCTGTTTGTGTGCCGTAAGCTAAGCGAATATGTGAGCCGCAATCCGGCTTTGAACAAACAAAATTGTCGTGTGTTGCTTGGTTACAGTCTGCCGCTTGAGTATAAGAAAGCTGATAATCGTGCTGACAGGTTGTATAAACGATTACGGTCTTATAGGTTGTGCCGTTTGATGCGGTCAAGTCGATAATTCTGCTGTTTGTTGGATCTATATTTTCATTAAGAAGACTGTAGTCACCGTTTCTTGTAAAGGTAAATGAGCCGCCTGTTATTGTAAATGCCGCGGTTTGATCACCAAAGAAGCTGTCCGTTGACTTGGTTGTGATGTTACCGCCAAGAATGCTGACTCTGATTATGTTACCCGCAACCGTGTGACGAAGGAACGGACCGTTTAGGTTAAGCTGTGCGCCGTCGTGAATTTCAATACGTGGGTTTCTGTTGCCCGAGTTTGCCATTTCCAAAACGGTTTTGCAGTTAACAATACCGTAAATTTGAATATATGGGTAGCCCTGAACCGCGGAGCCGTCGTGGTCGCGTCCTAAGGTTGCATTTGGTGCGTCAAGCGTGATGCCGCGTCCAACGAACAAACGGGAGGAATCGCCGCCCCAGCCGTGTCCTTGAAGGTTCATAAACAAGCCCGTGCCCGAATATTTAATTGTACCCGTGCCATAGAAGAACGTACCGCAGCGCTGTCCGCCCCATGCGGTGCTGAGTGACGAACTCATCTCAAGTGTTTTACCGTTCATAAGAATGGTACAAGTACCCGGCCAAGGGAAGTCCGGCTTCTTGTCAAGATAAATATCGTTAAGCAAGCGGACCGTTGCGCCCTTTGGCATTTGAACGTAAATATCATCAGCGGTTGAAACGTCTATTGCGGTTACAGGGAAAAGACGTGAGCTTTCATAGAAGGTAACGACTGAGCCGCCTTCCCAAGCACGACCGTCCTCGGTGCGCCAGTTAAAGGAGCTGCCCGTTGCAACCGTTTTAGACGGTAAGCGTACGGTTTGACCGCGCGGAATATCAATGCTACCTTCGACAATTCCGTTTGTATTAATGGATTTGTCAAGGGCATTTCCCGTGGTGTAAAATTCAATAGTAATCAGGTCATTTCCCGCCGCCGAGATCGTGAAAGCAAACAAAACGCCCACAATCAAGGTAAGTAAGAGGGTGAGAATAACCTTTCCTTTAGTTTTTAACATATATAAACACCTCTAAGCTATAGTTTTCGCATTATATTATAATTGTGCATAATAATTATATCATTATAATATAAGTTTGTCAACTTTTATTTGTGTACTATATACAACTTTTTTGTAAATTTAAGTGCTGTATTGAAAAATTGCACAAATGAGCGCAAAAAAACGGCCCCCGAGCACGGGACCGTTAATTTTATGAAACAACTTATTGAGCCGCGTCAACGATAATTGAGAAATCCTTTGCCTTCAAGGAAGCGCCGCCGATAAGACCGCCGTCAACGTTTTCCTTAGCCAAAAGCTCTTGTGCGTTAGATGCATTCATTGATCCGCCGTATTGGATAATAATCTTTTCAGCAGCATCGGCACCGTAAAGTGCTTTTACAGTTTCACGGATAACGCCGCAGGTTTCGTCTGCCTGCTCAGGAGTTGCTGTAAGACCTGTGCCAATTGCCCAAACCGGCTCGTAAGCGATGATAACCTGTGCGAGCTCTGCTTCGGTGATGTCCTTAAGAGCGAGCTTTGTTTGCATAGAAACAATCTCGTTTGTAATGCCGTTTAATCTTTCTTCCTTAACCTCACCAAGGCAAAGAAGAACCTTCATGCCTGCATTGATTGCTGCCTTTGTACGAAGGTTAACGGTTGTGTCTGTTTCACCGAAGTATTGACGTCTTTCGCTGTGACCAACGATAACGTACTCAACGCCGCACTCCTTAAGCATGCTTGCAGAGATTTCGCCTGTGAAAGCACCCTTTTCCTCAAAGTGAACGTTTTCAGCACCGATTTTGATGTTTGAGCCGGCAGCTGCCTCTTGAGCCGCATAAATATCTACGAATGGAACGCAGAAAATAATATCGCAATTGTCCTTACCTGCAACAAGTGGCTTTGTCTCCTCGATGAGTGCCTTTGCTTGTGAAGGTGTCATATTCATTTTCCAGTTACCTGCAATTACTTTTCTTCTCATTGTTTTTCTCCTATCATTTTATAGTTCGTTCATATGAACATATGTTCAATTATTTGTTTTCGCGCATTGAAGCAAGCGGTAAAATCGCCCGCAAATGCTTGTGTTTATTGGCTTTGTGCCGTTTTTATTGGCAAAAGCCAAGCGCCGTTTGGCGTTTGGCTTTATTTGCAATATTAATTATTCTTTGTCCATAAGGCAAGCAATACCTGGGAGCTCAAGACCCTCAAGGAACTCAAGTGAAGCACCGCCACCTGTTGAGATGTGTGTCATCTTGTCAGCAAAGCCGAGCTTTTCAACAGCTGCAGCTGAGTCGCCACCGCCGATGATTGAGATTGCGCCGCTTTCAGCAACTGCATTAGCAACACACTCAGTACCTGCTGCAAAGTTCTTCCATTCGCTAACGCCCATAGGACCGTTCCAAACAACTGTGCCTGCGCCCTTGATTGCCTCAGCGAAGAGTGCTTGTGTCTTAGGACCGATGTCAAGACCCATCATATCGTCAGGAATTTCGTTTGAGTTGCAGTGCCATGCTTCTGTGTTCTCGTCGTATTCCTTACCAACCTTGTTATCAACAGGGATTAAGAACTTAACGCCCTTTGCCTCTGCCTTAGCCATCATTTTCTTAGCAACCTCAACCTTGTCGTCCTCGCAAAGTGATGTACCAACTGTGTAGCCGAGTGCCTTAAAGAATGTGTAAGCCATACCGCCACCGATGATAAGTGTGTCAACCTTTTCAATAAGGTTGTTGATAACGCCGATCTTGTCAGAAACCTTAGCGCCGCCAAGGATTGCAACGAATGGACGTGCAGGATCAGCAAGTGCCTTACCCATAACGCCGATTTCCTTTTGAATGAGGTAACCGCAAACTGCAGGGAGATAGTCAGCAACGCCTGCTGTTGTAGCGTGTGCACGGTGAGCTGTACCGAATGCATCGTTTACGTAAACCTCTGCATATGAAGCAAGCTCTTTTGCGAATTCAGGATTGTTCTTTGTTTCTCTTGCGTCGAAACGAACGTTTTCAAGAAGAACTGCCTTGCCGTTTTCAAGTGCTTGTACCTTTGCCTTAGCGTCATCACCAACGATGTCGTTTGCAAATGCAACTGTGCCCTCGCCAAGAAGCTCGTTCAAGCGTGCAGCAACAGGAGCAAGTGTGAACTTTTCCTTGTCGCCGAGTGCCTTCTTAAGAAGTTCAGCTGTTGCAGCTGCTCTTTCGTTTTCAGGAAGCTCCTCAATCTTTTTCTTTTCCTTCTTGTTAAGACCGAAGCCCTCTGTCAAGATGCTGTGTGGCTTGCCCATGTGTGAGCAAAGGATAACCTTAGCATCGTTGTCAAGTAAATACTTGATTGTAGGAAGCGCGCCGATAATTCTCTTGTCGCTTGTGATTTTGCCGTCCTTCATAGGAACGTTGAAGTCACATCTTACAAGCACGGTTTTGCCGCTTACGTTAACGTCTTCAATTGTTTTCTTGTTGTAGGTCATTTTTTTATTCTCCTATCTTAATTATTAACAAATTTAGTGGAAAAATCTACCTTTGCAAATTTTTCGCCAATATTATAGCATAAAGTAATCAAATATGCAATAGTTTTTTATCTAAATATAGATTTATCTAAATATAAAATAGTATAACAATAAAATCGCACCGAGTATTATTCTATACCATCCAAAGAGCGCAAAGGTGTGCTTTTTAACAAAGCGCATAAGTGCCTTTATTGTTGCAAAGGATACTATAAACGATACAAGCGTGCCAACGTAAATAACTAAAAGCTCAAGCGGTGAAATAGATACGCCGTCAAGCAAAATCACCTTAAACAGCTTAAGCAGCGTTGCGCCTGCCATGACGGGAATTGCAAGGAAGAATGAAAATTCAGCCGCGCTCACACGGTTGACGCCAAGGAGGGATGCACCGAGAATTGTCGAGCCGGAGCGCGACGTGCCGGGAATCAACGCAAGCACCTGAAAAGCACCTATCTTAAGTGAGGTTTTATAATTGAGTGAATCAACACTCAAATACTTGTATCTTCTTTTTTTGTTAACCGCTTCAATTATGATAAACAGCACGCCGTAAAAAACGAGCGCCAACGAAACGGTGATGAAATTGTAAAAATGCTCGTCAAGGAAATCGTCAAGCAAAACGCCGATAATTGCCGCAGGGAGAACCGCAGCTATAACCTTTTTCCAAAGAGAAACGGTTTCTTTTTTCAAAAACAAGCGCCCCTGTGTCTTTTTTACGGGATTTAATTTGTCAAAAAACAGAATCAAAACCGCAAGAATCGAGCCAAGCTGACATACAACCTCGAAAATCTCCCACGCGCCGTCACTGATATTCAATTTTACAAATTCATTTGCGATAATCATATGCCCCGTGCTTGAAACGGGAAGCCATTCGGTAATGCCCTGAATTACGCCTATAAAAATCGCCTTCAGAATCTCTATAAAAACCATAAAATCTCCTATCTTTTGTTATTTTTAGTGGGGGCGTGTCTGTTTTTGCGCCTTTTCGGCATCTTATCACTCGCCCGAGCGAATTATATCTCCCGCCTTAATTTCATAAGGCACCTTCATTCTGAATTCCATATAAGGATGCGGTGCGGACTCAATTCTTTCTCCGTTTGGCAAGGACAGCTCCGATGCAACGAAGCGTCTGCCGATTTGACCGGGAGTGATAATTTCGCACACGTCGCCCTCCTTAATTTTGTTTCTTTGCGTAAAAGTAGCGTACCCTGTGTCGCTATTTTCAGTTGCAACGCACAAATATGATTTTTCGCGGAGGTATCCGTTTTGGGTGACAACCTGCGGATTTTTCATAGGACTGTCGTAGTAAAAGCCCGTCGCGTACTCTCTGTGAGAAACGCTTTCAAGCTCGCGGAGCCAAAGCGGATTAAACTTGTAATTTTCGGGGGACTTTAGGTACTCATTAATAGCCATTTTATAGGTGTTTGCGCAAATGGCTGTATAGTACGCGCTTTTCATTCTTCCCTCAATCTTAAAGCTGTCAATGCCGCTTCGCATCAGGTCGTCAATATGCTCAATCATACACATATCCTTAGAGGACATCACAAACGAGCCCTCCTTGTATTCCTCAATATTAAGGGCATCGTCAAGGCGCTTTTCCTCTGAGAAGGCAAGCGGAAGCGAGTTTGTATAATTCCAACGGCAGGGCTGAGCGCACGCGCCGCGGTTTGCATCTCTGCCTGTATAGAAATTGGAAAGGAGGCACCTGCCACTATACGAAATGCACATTGAGCCGTGAATAAAGCATTCAAGCTCTAAATCCTTCGGTGTGTTTTTTCTGATTTCGTTAATTTCCTCAAGCGATAGCTCACGTGCAAGCACCACGCGCTTCGCGCCCAATTTGTAGTAAGCGGTTGCCGCACTTGCTGAAACAACGCTTGCCTGAGTTGAGATGTGAATTTCCATATTCGGAATTATTTCACGCGCTAAGCTAAGAACGCCAAGGTCGGAAATAATAAGCGCGTCAACGCCTATTCTATCATATTCAAGTAAATATTTTTTTAGTCGCACATACTCGTTTGTATGAGGCATAGTATTTACAGTAACGTAAATTTTAACACCGCGCGCGTGGGCATATTCGGTTGCCTCACGTAGCTCCTCAAGTGAAAAATTATCAGCAGCGGCGCGCATACCGAACATATCGGACGCAAGATAAACCGCATCCGCACCGTACAAAATTGCCGCCTTCATTTTTTCAAAATTTCCCGCAGGACAAAGTAATTCCTTCATTGATTTTACCATCACTTTTCAAAATTATACACGTAGAAAATTTTCTCTATCCTTTTTATTTTACCATATATTATATTGTGTGTCAACATTATATATAAAGCGACCTTGACAAGTGGGCAAAAAGAATGATATAATTTACATATACACTGATTTTGGAGTATAAAATGGACGAACAAAACAAAAACAACGGAACCGAGCGCGAGTCTAATGCCGCGCGCAGAATACGACTTCTCGGCATAGAAAATGACGATAAAATTCACGACACGTCAATGGAAATTACAAAAGGCAACTTCTTTGCCAACCTTTGGTACAAGCACAAGTGGGCGCTAATCATTGCAAGCTTTTTCTTGGTGGTTGTAATTTCTCTTGGCTCAACGCTTATTTACCAAAAGCTAACAGCACCCGATATGAGCATTGCTTATAACGGACCTAAGGACATTACCAAATCAGAGCTTGAAAAGGCAAACGCGCTCTTTTTAGAGCTCGTGCCCGACCACACCAAAAACGGCAAGGCCGAGATTGATTGGACGAAAAACAGATACCTCACCGACGAGCAGTTCAGAGCCCAAAACAACGGCAAGGATATGACGCCTACACAAAAGCAAGCAATGGGCGAGGCATACGACCAAATAAACAATATGATTGCATATAGCGATTATAATTTCTTGCTTCTCGACACCGCGGTTTACGATATGTTTGCAACCGGATTTTTCGCAATTTCCGACCTCGGCATCGAGGGCGATTATTCGGAAATAACGTACAAGGGGTGCGGCATTTACCTTTGGAAAACGGAATTTGCAAAAGAGAACCCCGAGCTTCTTTCGATTTTCCCAAAGGATACGGTAATTTGCATTCCAAAGCTGATGAGCAAAAACCACGACAAGGAAGCCGCGCTTCTTACAGCCATCTTGGAATATCAAAAGCCACAACAATAACTAAAAAATGGACACAGGGTGTCCATTTTTCTTTTAGCGTTGAAAAGACCTTGTGCTTGAAAACGGGGCGCCGAGGGCGTCGCCCCCTACAGCATACTTGCAGAACACGGCTGCGAAAAGAAAAAAGAAAACGCCCTGCTTTAGGCAGAGCGTTTCCATATTTAATGAACTAAATCTATAAGCTGATGACAAGGCGAAAACAATTGAGTATTGTTTTCGCCGCAGGAATTCAAGCAGGGCAAGGCGAGTGCCGAGGCGAGCGCTTGGATCGACGACGGCAATCAACTATGCTTGCTTGCGTATTTTCGCCTTCCCCTTGAGGGGAAGGGGGACCACTATGTGGTGGATGAGGTGTTAGTGCAGAACACGGCTTACATATTATAAAAGAAAAAACCAAGCTTTAGGCTTGGTTTTTCCATATTAAGTGAACTAAATCTATAAGCCGTGTTCTGTATTCGACGGTCATCTATCTTTGCCTTACGTCACCGTAAAGCTCCGCAATAAATTGCGTGCCACCCATAGGGACGGCTTGCGCCTTATCGAGCAAATAAAATCCCCATATGCGGTGTTGCTTCAGGTAGGGTTTACACCTACTCTATGTTACCATAAAGTATCGTGAGCTCTTACCTCGCGTTTTCATCCTTACCCTTTCGGGCGGTACTTTTCTGTTGCACTTTCCCGGGAGTCGCCTCCGACTGACGTTATCAGTTACCCTGCTCTGTGAAGCACGGACTTTCCTCACGCTAATACCTTTCGGCGCAATAGCGCGCAACCGTCCAACTTAGTTCCCTTGTATTATAATGTATTTTCACAAATTTGTCAATAGTGAGAAAAAATTGCCACAAATATTTTTAACGTCATATGATAAAAATAGAGGTGTAAACCTCAAAAATCAGACACAGGGGCGCGAAAAATGGAAAATAATGAAAGTATGCCAATAACCTTTCAAATGGCACTTGCACACAACGAAAAGTCATTTTCTGCTTTTTTGAAAATGGACGAAAAAGCACAAAACGAAGTAATCAAAAGCGCAAAAAAGATAAAAACCGTACGCGAAATCAACAATTTTGTCAATTTAATACCGAGGATGTGTTGAATTTACCCTCATATTATGTTAAAATGATTTTAACATATGTCATTTGACAGAAAGGAAAAATTTATGAGTAAAAAACAAAAGCAAGTAAAAGAAAAGTCCTCTTTCTTAAAGAAAATCGACAATTTCTTTGAAATCACTAAGCGCGGCTCTACCTTCAAAACTGAAATTATTGCCGGTCTTACAACGTTCTTTGCTATGGCTTACATAGTAGTAACAAACCCTAACCAGGTTGTAAGCTTCAACCACTTCCCAGGCGGTGACTTCCCCGGTCACGAAAGCGAGTTTCAGGTTATTTGGTACGCGGTTTACGTTGCTTCTATCTTAGTTGCCGTTGTCGGCACGCTAATTATGGCTCTGTATGCAAAGATGCCGTTTGCACAGGCGTGCGGCATGGGTCTTAACTCGTTCTTCTTCGTTTCGTTTATCTTGCCGGAGCTTCTAAAAACCGACGGCACAACGGACGTTATGAAGGGCTACAAGGAGGGACTTGCAGTTATCCTTCTTTCGGGTATTGTCTTTATGATTCTTTCCTTCACCGGACTTAGAACCTTTATTGCAAAGGCGCTTCCCGAAAACCTTAAAAAGGCAATCCCTGCAGGCATCGGTCTTTTCATTGCATTCCTCGGCTTCCAAAACGTTGGACTTATTCAAAAGAATCAATACACACTCGTTCAGCTCTTCGACTTTCACGGTGCGTGGGTGAATGCAGAAAGCAACCTTGAGGGTTGGCGTGCAATTGCCCCTGTAATTATCGCACTCCTCGGTCTTTGTGTAATGGGCGTGCTTTCAAAATTCAAAGTCAAGGGCGCGGTTATTATCACAATTCTTGGCTCCACAGTTCTTTACTATCTTGCAACGTGGCAGCTTCCCGTATTTGATATGACAAGCATTGGCGACTCATTCGTGGCTTTCGGCAAAGAGGGCTTGTTTGGCGCATTCAAGGGCTTTACAACACTCTTCACAACAGGCGGCGTGTTCACTTGGGGCACACTTTTCTCTGTAGTTGCACTTACAATTACGTTCTGCCTCGTTGATATGTTTGACACAATGGGCACACTTTACGGCGCAGCTTCACAAGCTAATATGCTTGACGAAAACGGCGACCCACAAAACCTCAAGCAATGTATGAACTCTGACTCTACCGCGACAATCACAGGTGCGCTCCTTGGCACGTCAACCTGCACAACCTTCGTTGAATCAAGCGCAGGCGTTGGCGTTGGCGGACGCACGGGCTTTGCTTCAATTATAACCGCGATTTGCTTCTTCATTTGCTTATTCTTGACACCTGTTGCAACCGTTATCCCTGCTTGTGCAACCGCACCTGCACTTATTTATATCGGTGTTTTGATGCTCAAGGGCTTTGCAAAGGTTGATATGGACGATTTGACAAGTGCAATTCCCGCATTCTTGACACTCGTTATGATGCCGCTTACCTACTCAATTTCAAACGGTATCGCAATTGGCGCAATCTCATACGTAGTTATCAGACTTCTTACCGGTAAATATCAAAAGAAGGACATTACGGTTACAATTATCGCCGTTCTCTTTGCACTTAGATTCGCACTTATCACTTGGTAAAAAAATCATATAACAACAAAAACAGCCACATACGTGGCTGTTTTTTTATTTCTTTACAAGCTCCTTGCTTGGTTCTTCTTGCGTTTTTTCATCATTTTCATACTTAGGAATCGGCAAATTCCATTTGAACCTAAACGCAAGCATTCTAATGGCAATTACTATTGTCATTGTTATTATCGTTGCGGCAACCTCGCCGATATATTTATAAGCAAGAACAAAGAAGCAGGACGCGATAATAACGGGGATTAGGTATATATGCTTTCTGAATACCGCAGGAATTGTTGCGGAGCAAATATCGCGCAAAATACCGCCGCCAACGCCCGTGATACAGCCGCAAAAGACGAGAATTACAAAGCCGGTTTTGCCACTGTCTATGGCGATTTCAAGACCGCTTATAACGAACGATGCAAGGCCCAAGGCGTCTGTAAATTCAATCAAAAAGCTGTGCTGATGTCTGTCAGCATAGCGGGCAACACGCTTGATAAAGCCAAGGTGATAGCACACAATGCAAACAAGCGCGGACAAAATCGCAACGCAAATAAGCGTTTTGTCAGCTAATATGCTTGGCGGAATTTTGCCTATCGCCAAGTCCCTTATAAATCCGCCGCCAAAGCAGGTAAGGAGCGAGAAAATAAGTGCGCCGATAACGTCTGCACGCTTATGTATAGCATAAATCGTGGCGGAAACGGTGAAGGAAATTGCACCGACCGTTTGAATTATAATTAAAAAGATTTCCAAATTATATTACCACTCTTAAAATTTATGAATTAAAATTCCACTGCGGAGCTTTGGCTCAAACCATGTTGATTTCGGTGGCATTACGTCGCCACTGTCGGCAACCGCCATCAAGTCGTCAAGTGAGGTTGGGTGCATAGAAAAGCTCAATTGCATATCCTCGTTGCATCTTTTTACAAGGTAGTCAAGTCCGCGAATACCGCCTGCAAAATCGATGCGCTTGTTTGTACGTGGGTCGTCAATTCCGAGAATTGGGGACAAAAGATTGTTTTGCAAAATTGCGCAGTCGAGGCGCTCGCTTGCGCGCTCGCTGTTGCAAAGCTCGGGGTAAAATTCAAGCTTGTACCACTGCTTTCCAACGTAAAGGCCAACCTCGTGCTTCTTTTCTGGGCGGTATGGGCTGTCGCCCTCACACTTGGTTATTTTACCAACCTTTTCTTCAACGATTTTAAGAAAATCCTCTACCCCGTGTCCGTTTAAGTCCTTTAAAAGACGGTTGTAGTCGAGAATTTTAAGTGTTTTTGATGGGAAGATTACGGATAAGAAATAGTTAAATTCCTCGTCTCCTGTGTAGCCCGCATTTTCTGCCCTGCGCTTTTGCCCAACCTTAACGGCAGAGGCGCAGCGGTGGTGTCCGTCGGCAATATATAACGCCTCAAGTGACTTAAAGGACTTCTCTATTTGAGCATCAACCTCGCGTGAGGATGTTTGCCAAACAGTGTGGCGCACGCCGTCCTCAGCGGTGAAATCGTAGATAGGTGCTTCTCTTGTTTCGCGCTCGATAATTTCATCCAAGGCGTCGCTGTCCTTGTAGCAAAGGAAGATTGGGCCCGTGTGCGCTGAGCATGTGTCAACGTGGTTTATACGGTCAATTTCCTTGTCGGCACGGGTAAATTCGTGCTTCTTAATTCTATTTTCAAGATAATCGTCAACCGAGGCACAGCCAACTATACCCGTTTGGCTCTGCGCGCCCATAATTTGACGGTAGAAATAGAATTTTCTTTCGCTATCGTTTATATAAACTCCGTCATTTTCGTAGGAATCAAGCTTTTCCTTGGCGGTTTTATAAACGATTTCACTATAAATATCAATTCCCTTTTCAAGGTTTATTTCGGCTCTGTCAACGCGTAAAAATGAATACGGATTGTCCTTTACCATTTCTCTTGCCTCGCTCGACGACATTACGTCATATGGGAGCGCGGCACATTTATCCACCAACGCTTCAGTCGGTCTTAATGCGTTAAAGGGTTTTACTTTTATCATATGATTTCTCCTTGACCTTGCGCGCAAGTCGCGCAGAATTCTTTCCATATAAGTATATCACGATATTGTTTATTTGTCAACAATACTCCCTGCTCCTTGCATGATTTTATCAATTATTTTGAAAAATTTGTTGAATATTCAAAATTTTTTTGATATAATTATACCGTTAGGTATCCTAACGAATTTATTCTAAAATGGAGATTTGTATGAATTTTTTAAGAAAGCTTTTTCCTGGAGCATTCAAATTAAAAAAGAAGGAAGTCAAGCCATTTGTAATTAAGCTTGTGGTTTATTATATAATTGCTATTGTTTGCGGCATCATTCTTGGCGTTCCCGGTGCTTTGTTGCTTCTATTTGCAGGCATAAAAGGAGGTACAGCTCTTACAATAATTAGCTATGTATATTATATTTTTGTATACTTGGCGTGTGTTGTTATTGGACTATACCTAAATTGTGCCACTGTTATTTGTATACTCAAGTTCGTTGGCGTTATCAAAGACCAAAACAGCGACGTTGTAAATAACAATCTCAACAATGCAGCAGGCAAGGTTGGCAGTGTCTTCGAAAAGGTTGCTAACGCTACTGAAAACGTAGTTAACAAGGTTGTTGATAAGGCAACTGAAAAGAAGGGTGATGAAACTAAGGAATCCAAAGAAGTAAGCGAAGAAACTAACGAAGCTAATGCAGAATAATATTTTACTACATAAAAAGCCACGCGAAAATTTCGCGTGGCTTTTTGTTTTGTCTTGCACTAAACTTCGTTTTTGCAACACTCTTAAGGCTTTTAATAAAAGAAGGCTACCGCCTCCTCTGCCCGAAGGCAGAGAGCGGTAGCTTCTTTTTATACGTTGAAGTAACCGTAGAATGCGTTAGGGATTACAGGAAGCTCACTGCTTCCGCCGCCCGTACCTCCGCCTTCGGTTCCGCCACCCAATCCCGGGATTACCGGAATTGGAGGAAGTTCATTCTCGCCAACCTCTTGCGAGGGTGCATCAAGAATTGATTCTACTTCAACGAGCTCTATTTCTATAATAGGTGAAACATACTTGTTCATCGGGTATTAGCTCCTTTCGTCTCAGGTATTATTTGAAATAGTTTTTAATTAAAGTAATTGTATGCAGATTGTCCATACTTAAGCATTGCTTCACAAATTGCGCGCTCTGCTGTTTCATATACGATTGAATATGCACAGTAATATGCAATATTTGACTCGATTATTGAAACTACAGTACCATCATATCTAAGCTCTGCCTTTACAACGGTGTTAATGTCTGCTGCAGCCAAAGTGCTTACCTCAGCCATTACAACGCCGCCACCCATGAAGTTGAGCTTGTCGCCGCTCAATACAAGAGTTGTTTCTTCACTTGCATCAAATGCTTTATAAGTGATAACAACGTCAAGCTTTGTTTGGTCAACGCCTGCCAAGTTCATGAAGTAGAAGTTCAAGAAGATTGTATCTTCAAGAGTTACTGATGGACCGTATGCATAATTGCCATTACTTGCAGCATACGCCTTGCTATAATCTACAGTTTGTGTAGCGAGTGCTTGTTGTTCAACTGTTAAGAGTCTGTTTGCAAGCTCGCTTGCATCGTGATCGAAGTATTTCTGAGCTTCAGCACCGTAGTTAAGAAGGTCAACCAAGAGTGTCTTAAGCTCGCTATTACTTGATGAATCATTAATCAAGTACATTGCGTAGTCAACCAAGCTCTTGTGAGTCATTGAGCTTACTGCTTCGCCAGCACCGATACCGTCTTCACCAATTTCGCCCTTGAAGATTTGAACTTGAATATCACAGTTCATTTCCTTAGCTGCGATTTGCTTAGCAACGATAATGCTGTACTTGTCGCTGAACACTGTCCATTCTTTTTGTGGAATGTAGAATTCCTCAGCTTCTGCGCCGCAGTTGCCTGTATGAACCTTAACTATCTTAGCATAGTAAGCTTGATTTGCTTCGAGCTTAGTTGTGTCAACGTAGAAGTTCATATCAAGAGCTGTACCTGCTGTTACTGAAATACCTGCCCAGAAACCTTCCTCAAGTGATTTGTAAATTACTTGAATGAGTCCGTTGCCTGCATCAGTTGCCGCATATTCTGCGTCGAGTCTGTCTGCAACCTCGCTGTTAAGCAATACTGTGTTGTTTTCAGCATCGACTGATACGATCACATTACCTGTGATTGTGCCTGCGATTGTTACGTTTACACCTGTTACAGTTTTTTCGCTTTCGGAAGCACCGCCCAAGCTGAGAGCATAGCTGTAATTACCGTTTGCTATAACTGCACTGTCTGCATCAACGTAAACTGTTGTGTCGTTAGCACGAACTGCGATTACTGAGAAGCCGTTGCCAGCTACGTCGTTGTTAGCTGTTGAACCTGTGAGAACGCTGAGCTCAAAGTTGAATGTTGAACCTTCAGAGCCCGGTTTTACGTAAAGTGCGCTGTAGCCGCTGAATTCAGAATCAGTTGCATTAAGCTCTGTCTTTACGAATGTGATAATAGCGTAACCAGAGGTTCCTGCATCGATAGTAACATTGTTCATGTTAACTACTGTGCCGTTTTCGCTACCGCCGATTGTGAGTGGTTGTGGGTTGCCGTATGATGTGTACTCGTCAGCTGTAAGAGTTACGTTGTTAAGTGTAAGCTCTACTGCCTTTCTTGTATCAACACAACGGTTAGCCGCAACGATTGCACCGTTTTCGATTGTAGCATCTGCGTAAACCTCAAATGCCTTCTTAGCTGTTGAAGTTACTGTGTAGCCGTTAAGGTCTACTGTTACGTTCTTTTCAATCTTAATGAGCTCGTCAATTGTTACGTCGCTGAGGAGAACGATTGTATCGCCGTCCATAGCTTTTGCAAATGCTGCCTCAAGTGATTTGAAGATATAAGCTGTGCCGTCTGCATACTGAATGTAAGCAACGTTGCCGCCTACCTCAGTACCGTCGATTATTATCTTACCGTCAATTGTGCCGTTAGATGCGTTTGTTGAGTCGCCATTAATTGTAAAGTCAACGTTTGTTGCTGTGATTACCGAGTTATTTGCATTTACGTGGAGTGCCAATGCTGCATAATTCTCAACGTTGCTATTATCTTTTACGATAATTTCGCCACCGTTTACTGTTACGTTTACATTAGCCGCTGCAACGTTAACTGCATTAAGACCGGTAAGAGTTGAATTTTCGATTGTAACAATTGCGCCCTCTGCTGAGCCGGCAACGTTAACTGTGTAGTTAGCTGCTGTTGCATCTACGTTATAGATTACTACGTTTGTAGCACCGTCAATAACGTTGATAGCACGCTCGCCTGAAGCTTCGATTGTTACGTTCTTAATTGTAACACCGTTTGCACCGCTTACGTTAATTGCTCTTGCCGCTGTTGATGTAATTGTGTTGCCGTTACCGTTCAAGGTGATGGACTTGTCAATTACAAGAATGCTTGAAAGCTCTACGTTTGTAAGAAGTGTTACTGTGTCACCAACCTCAGCTGCTGCAACTGCTGCTTCGAGTGATTGGAAGTACTCGTCGCCAACCTTTGCTACTGCTGAAAGTGCTGGAATTGTTTCTTGTGCCTTGATGATTTCGCCACATACTGAGCACTTAGTGCCCGCTGTGAGACCTGTCTCTGTGTACGTTGGAGCAACGCCTGGGATTTCTACCTCAGTGTGACCTGTTGCAGGAACAATAGCTGTTGCACGATCAAGTTGTACGTTACATACTGTACAGTAAATTACTGTTTCGTATGAGCCCTTGGTTGTACATGTTGCATCAACCTTGTTTTCGATAACTGCTTCGCCCTTAGTATGACCGAGTGCAGGTACCTTGTCTTGTGCCTTTGTTGTTACTCCGCATACTGCGCAGTAAGCACCTTCTGTGAGACCTGTTGTTTCGCAAGTTGCATCAACTGCAGGAATTATTACTTCCTTATGACCAAGAGCTGCAATTGTCTCTTGAGCCACGAATACAGTTTCACATACAGGACACCATGCGCCTGTTGTAAGACCTGTCTCTGTGCAAGTTGGAGCCTTGCCTGTAAGCTCTTCTACTTTGTGTCCAAGAGCTTCTTCGTGATCAGCTACATAAGCTTCTCCGCAAGCACATGTGTAAGTTGTGTAACCATACTCTGTGCATGTTGGAGGTGTAACTACAGGAACGTAAACGTGTTCAACTGTGTATACACCGTCAGCAAATACAACTGCGTGACCTTCAACGTTTGTTGTTACGTTGATGCCTTCAACAGCTACGAGCTTAGCGCCTACGTTTGTAAGAACTACTGTAAGCTTGCTGCTTGCCTCCATAATTTCAAGCGTATTAGTCATATCATTAAATACGATAGTATGCTTGTTAGACGTTGATGTTTGGTTGTATACAACCTTGCCAACTGAGCAGTTTGTAAACGTTACCGTTGCATCCACGCTATTGTTTGTAAGGTATACGCCTGCTTCGCTTGCATCAACTTTTACGTTAATGAAGGTAGCGCCGTTAGGATATGCCATAAAGAAGCCGTATGCAGAATTTGTAACTTCTACGTTTTCTACAACGAGGTTCCTAGCATCTCTGTTAGCGTATACGAGGTCGAGCATGCTTGTTGCTGTTGTGTTCTTAATTGTTACGTTATATGCGTTGCGGATTGTAATACCGTAAGAGGTCTTAGCTTCATCGCCAGTAAATGTACAATTATCAATTGTGATGTTGTGAGCTTGTGAGCTTCTTACTGTGCTGATGAATGATTGAGCGTTGCTATCAGCTACGAAATTGAAGTTTACAAATGTAAGTGTTTCCTTAGCTGAGCTTCTCTTGCTACCGTCAACGGTGAATGTACCTGTGAAGGTCTTACCATTACCGTCGATTGTAAAGCTGAGATTTGCCTTTTGTGTAATTGTTACGTTTTCATTGTTGCTTGCAACAAGTACGATGGTTTCACCGTTCTTAACTGCATTGATTGCATCCTTGAGTGTTTCGTAATAAGTGTCGCCAATCTTTGCTGCGGTCTTTCTGATTGACCATGTGCCATCGCCGTTTGCAAAGAGTCCATAACCTTCAGGAATTACTACTTCGCCCCATGTGTTTTCTTCAGGTGTAACTGTGTTGCCACCGATGAAGTAACGGTTAAACGTACCGCCGTTAACTGTGATTTCGAAGTCGCCGTTTCCGACTGTATTGAACATCCAACCACCTGTTGTTTGTGCAAAGTAACCGCCGTTAACAACCATGTTGCCGTTTGATGAGAAGAACATTGCGCCGCCGTTAACTGCTGATAATGTGTAGCTACCGCCGTTAACAACGATTGCATCGCCATCGTTACGGAACATATAGTGGAGAACGCCGTCACCGTTTGCTACAACTGAGCCGCTGCCAACAGTGTCTTCTAATGTCAACTTACCGGTGCCCTCTGTCTTAAATACGATACGAACTGTAACTCCTGTTGTTGAAGTTGCAGGATTTGTTACGATTGATTTACCGTTGAGGTCGATTGTGATTGCCTTATCTTTTACCAAGATGATAGGATTTACATCACAAACAAGCTCGTGATCTGCAACAACTACTACTGTTGCGCCATCCTCAGCTGCATTGATAGCATCTTGGATTGTTGAGTAATACTTGCCGTTAACCATAGCAACTACGTCTGTGTATTGAGCGTCGCCACAGTTTGAACAAATCTTTTCGATTTCGCCTGTTGACTCGTTGAACACTTCTTCATAGTTGTGGTCAAGAGCAGGAATATCAATTGTCTTTTCTGAGATTACTACTTGGCATTCTGTACAGTAAACTGCAAGATAGTAATAACCATTCACTCCACAAGTTGGGTCTTTCGTTTCAATTACAACTTCCGTGCCTGCTGTGTGAGGAATCATATCAACGTAGTTGTCTACGTATGTATCGCCACACTCTGTACATGTGTAAGTTGTGTAACCCTTAGATGTGCAAGTTGGAGCTGTTACTACTGCGTTGTAGTTATGGCCAAGAGCGTCAACTGTTACTGTTGTACGTGATACTTCAGCACCACATTCTGTACAGTAAACTACGTTGTCGTATGAACCCTTAGCTGTGCATGTTGCATCAACTTCGTTTTCAACTACTACGTTACCTGCTGTATGAGCAAGCATATCAGTTGCTACTGTTTCGCGTGAAAGCTCAATGCCGCATTCTGTACAGTAAGTTACGTTGTCGTATGAACCCTTAGCTGTGCATGTTGCATCAACTTCGTTTTCAACTACTACGCTGCCTGCTGTATGAGCTGTTGCTGGAACCTCGTTTGCTTTGTAAGTATCGCCGCAAACTGCACATGTGTATGTTGTATAACCCTTAGATGTGCAAGTTGGAGCTGTTACTACTGCATTGTACTTATGACCAAGAGCGTTAATTGTCTCTTGAGCTACAAGTGTCTCGCCACATACTGAGCACTTAGATCCTGTTGTAAGACCTGTCTCTGTACATGTTGGAGCATTGCCTTCAACTGCTACTACTGTATGACCGTTTGCCTTTACATAGTTATCCTTGTAAGTGTCGCCACAAGCACATGTATAAGTTGT
>JAZREL010000020.1:0-21427 GCA_045660785.1 Eubacteriales bacterium
AGGGGCGATTTTTTTGACATGCTGTGGCGGCGCATAGGCGTTTTTTTGCAGCTCCGCAAAAATACTGTAAAGCAGGGAGACCGATTCGAAATAATACCCCTCGCTCTTACTTACCCACGTGGAAAACAGCTTTTTGAAAAGGGAGCCGACATATTCCTTGTCGCTTGCATCGATGGTAAAGGGAACGTCTGATAAGGGCTTATCCGCATCGAAATATATATCTATACATTCGCCAAGCTTAGCGCGCTTAATTTCGTATTTAGAATATGTACCGTACGGAATAAAGCGTATAGTGCTTGGTACAACGTTTAACACGGTTTCTCCAATGTTTATGGTATATTCTCCTGCAAAATCAAAAATCAACTCATTATTTACAAGAGTATTTTTGTATTTTTCAAAGCTCCTTTGCTTTCTGAAAAGAACAACCTTTTCTATTTTAGTAACAATAAAATCCTTTTCCATATAAGCTCCTTTAAAAACTACAAACCGTTAAATCGAGGAAAACTGTCTAAAATCAGTGATTTGCTGATATTAATTTAATTATAACACAAGTTTTAGTGTAAAAAAAGTACAAAATGAGAAAAAAGTATATTTTATTGTTTTTTGCGCTGTGATAAACTAAACTCAACAATTTTAATTATTAAGGAGAAATTATGAAAAAGAAAATCTTATTGATAGCGTCACTTACAGTAATGCTTATTTGTATGTTTACCGTGGCGGCGTCTGCCGAACGCATACACAATTCGCAGACTGTGAATTTTAACGAAACAGTAACACTAAGAGACGGAACAGTTTGCAATCTTTTTGATGAGAATGGTAACGCACTTATTTGGTTTAGGAACCTCGGCACGCTTCAATCTATTCGCGCAGATGATACGGATAGCTCGGATGGAAATTGGATTGAGTATATTCTTCCAAAGAGCAACTATGCAGCGCTTGCAAACATTAATATTCATATAGGCAATTCTCTCGTTGGTACCAGTGATATTGTCGTATTCAATATTATGGATGACGATATCGACGCAGATATGGATATAAATACGGATGGCATTCAACCCTTTACTGTTTTTATTGAAACCTTTAACAAGGATAATAAGTCACCTTGGGGCACTATGAAGCTTGAATATGTTTATCTAAGACACGACACTACTGCTATCGGCGGTAAGGCCTTTGCAGAATGTGTTTATTTGAAATATGTGAATTTTGAAAATTTAACGGAATTAAAAACCATAGGACCTATAAGCACCTATAACTACGGCGGTGCGTTTGAGGGCTGTACTTCTTTATTTGAAGGACAAACGCTTGATCTTTCAAAAACACAGCTAACAGCATTCGGATGGGGAAATGCGTGTGCTGAGGGAAATTTTCAGGGCGTTCCAATGTCAGAGCTTAGGTTGCCGCTTACTCTTGAAACGATCAAGCAAAGAGATTTTCAAGATTGTGCGAATCTGACGACTGTTTATTTTGGAAATTTGATATCTACCATTGAAGGTAATGCTTTCTATGGTTGTACTAACCTTGCAAAGATTTACTTCATAGGAACAAAAGACCAATATTTGTCGATCCAAAGTAATATAAGCGAAACGGGTAACGACTCGCTCTTTGCAGTCGCGTCAGACGACGCAAACATTATTTCTTACTCTGATTACAACTCGCTTTTAGACAAGAGTGGCAAGTATGTAATTTATGATTTCAGCGCTTGTGAATACAATGACGGAGTACACGGAGAAATAGAATATATAAATGCATGTGTGGGTATTTGCCGAGAGTGCCAAACGTCAGTTGTAAATCACGTAGAGGATGCAGAGCTTAGAATAGACCTCCTTGCGTATACTGATTATTCCTTGGCGGGAACAAAAATTATTTCTTGCTCAAATGAGGGCTGCACATACAGTGTAAGCGAACAAACACCTGCGCTCTTTAAGAACCTTGGTTACTCGGCTGCCGAGTACGGTGACGGTGGAATGTCAATCGGCTTTAAGGTAAACAGCGAGGCAATCTTAGACTACGAAGCCATAACGGGCGTAAGCATTAACTACGGCGTATTTGCGGTGATGAAGGACAACATCGGAAACAATGATATTTTTGATGCAGACGGAACAGCACAAGCAGGCGTAATTGCTGCTGATATTACCGAGAGTGGCTTTGACCTCTTTAACTTAAAGATATTCGGCTTCACTGAGGCGCAAAAGGAAATCGACCTTGCAATGGGCGCATTCGTTGGAACTTCAAAGGATGGAGTAACCGAGTATAGCTATTTGCAAATTGCTCCTGCCGCAAATGGCGAAAAATACTTCTTTGCTTCATATATTGACGTGCTTGCTTTGCTTCCAAAGGAACCCGAGGTGGCACAATGAAATACGTTTCCCCAAAATATGAGGTGTCACCGCTTGACGTGTGCGATATAATAATGTCGGGCGAGGCGGGCTATACCATTGAAAAAAGCGAGGATGCAAACGGAAATACAATCGGCAACGTGATAATGGGCGCGCTCGATTTATTCAAATAATATAAAAAAGCCATATAGAGTAAAATCTATATGGCTTTTTATTTGCTTAAAATATAAAAATATTAAATTAAAATTTTAATTATGCCATTGGCTTGACTTGTCCGCATATTATATTAAAACAAGGGAAAAGCTTTTCCGATATTCCGATGGCGAAACGCCCGCCTCTTTTTTGAACGTTTTCCTAAAGAAATTTACGTCATCGTATCCGCAAAGAGCGCCGATTTCCTGAACCGTCATATTTGTCGTGCATAAAAGCTCCTTGGCACTGTTAGTGCGTAGCTTGATTATATATTTAGTGGGAGAGACGCCCATTTTCTTCTTAAATGCCATATTATATGCTGTCATACACATATTTTCCATTTGTGCAAGGGTAGGGATTTTGATTTGAGCGGCATAATTTTCGTTAATAAATCTAACAGATTTTGAAAGGCTTACCCTTTCTGTATCGCCTTTTTCAATGGCTCTGCCTGTTTCTATAAGGAGCCTATCTAAAAGAGCGGCTAAATCATAGGCTCTGTATGAATCGTTCCTTGCAAAGCCCTCGAAGAGCTTTTGAAACCTCGTGAAAATATTATTTGAAATTTCCGTCCTATAAATGTTCGGAAAAAGCCCTATTTTATACCGTTCAAGAGTTTTTTCTACGTCGCTGCCTGTAAAATGCACCCACAAAAAGCTGGCGCTTGCGGTTCCGCATTTACATTTATACGGTGTGTTCGGCGGCACAACAAGAACACTGCCCGGCATCAGTCTTTTCCACTCGCCTTGGTAGAGCATATACATTTCGTCTGACAGAACGTATATGAGGTAATAGTCAAGCCTACCCTTGTCGTTTGAGTTGATATGTTCTACTTCTGCAAAGGTCAACCCCGCACAATTAACAACCAGCGGTAGCTCAAATGAACTGTCGTTCCCGTAAAAAATTGAGTCGTTGAAGTTCCTTAAATCATAGTCCTTTAGATAGTGTGCAAAGCTCTTCATATTCCCTCCGTGTCAAATAATACCCCTATTTTTGTTAAAAGTTCTCTTTAATTATTACTTATTTATAGTGTATCATAAAATTGGACGAAAGTCAAATAATACTTATATAGGAGTTTTTTTGTAATGAAAAAGTTAATCTTAATGTTTTCGGTTATGGCAATGCTTATTTGTGTTTTTGCTTTTTCGGCAAGCGCAACTCCTGCAAAGCCCGACCTTGGCGTAAGCTTTGGGGAAGTGCAAACAAGCGACAAAATAGTACCGCCATCACAAAAGTATGTGAATACCACGGAAAGAGTGCTTCTCTATGATGGACAGGAGTATGTAACATATCCTACATACTACATCACAAGTAATAGCACAACCTTTGAAATGACATTTGGCGCTATCAACACCGCAACAGGCAAAAACTATGACAAGACATCTGTTGTTATGGTTGAGGCACCAACAGGCATAACACATTTTAAGTTGTGGACCTTTAGCGGCTACACTAATATATTATATTGTAAGGTGCCGGGCACTGTTATCAGCTACGGAAACGGAGCAGGCTGGGCAGGATCCTTTTCGGGCTGTTCTTCACTTAGAATGATTGAGTTTGCTGACGGCGAAACTCTCCTTGACGGCGCGATGTTTGGAAGCGAGATGTTTCGTAATTGCAATGCTCTTGAGTATGTAAAGCTACCAAATAACCTAAAGACAACAGGCGCACAACTGTTTCAAGATTGTCCATCTCTCAAAACTGTAATTTTTGGTGCAGGCTTTGAGACTCTTTCCGCCTCCGCTGTAAACTTTTTAAATACATCCAACGCGAATATAAGCCACAAGGAGCTTTATATATCTGCTAATTTTGGTGGCGAGGGAGTAACTTTAAACAACAATATGTTTGTTTATAACTCAACCGCAACTAAAGATGATTCTCCAAAAATGATTTTCTACTACACCGGTACAAAGTCACAGGCTGAGGCTTTACAGGCAAAAGCTCTTACAACGACCAACAACGGTAAACTTGCTTATGCTACAATTGTATCAATTGATGATTTTGTAAGAGCAGAAGCAGATGGGACAAAGAACTATATCGTATATGGTTACAATCTTTGTGATGCGTTCTACGATGGTGCGCATAGCACATCTCAAATTAGTCCTTGTGTTGTTGAATGCTCGGTTTGCAATGATAAGATAGTAAAACATATTAGCGATTTTGAATCGACTGTTGTTGAATACGCAAACGGATTTACGGCTAACGGCAAAATGAGTTGTGTTTGCACAAGCGAGGGATGCACCTTTGAATTGAACAAGGAATTAAATCCGCTCTTTACAAACCTTGGCTTCTCAGCGGCAGAATACGGCGATATGATGTCCGTAAATTACAGAGTAAATGAGGATGCAATTTTAACATACGAGGTGTTAACGGGCGTAACCATTAACTACGGTGTATTTGCGGTAATGAAGGACAACGTTGGAAATAACGATATTTTTGACGAGAATGGCGATGCACTTAAAGGCGTAATTGCTGCAGATATTACCGAGAGTGGCTTTGACCTTTTCAATTTGAAGATATTCGGCTTTACAGAGGAACAAAAGAAAATTGACCTTGCAATGGGCGCTTTCGTTGGCACAGAGAAGGACGGCAAGGTAGAGTATAGCTACCTTCAAATTGCACCTGCCACCGCGGGCGAAAAATACTTCTTTGCTTCGTACAATAAGGTCTTAACAATGCTCCCAAGCGACGAAGGAGATGACGTACAATGAAATACGTTTCACCAAAATATGAAGTGATGCCAATTGATGCTTGCGACGTTATAATGTCCGTCGAAGCAGGCTACACCGTCAACGAAAGCGTTGACGACAACGGCGTAAAAATCGGCGACGTAACGATAAACGCAGACAGCCTCTTTAGACAGTACTTTAACTAAACAAAAAGCAGAATTTCGGCACCGAAATTCTGCTTTTTAAATAAGAAGATACACCAACGGATGGATATTTCTTGCAAAAATCATTTTTTATGATATAATAAAGAAAAGCGCGAGTGGGCGCGGTTGGAGGTAATTATGTATACAAAGCACAAATGGGAAAGCGACAAGCATTTTAATTTCAGATACGTAAAATATTTGCCAAAGGATTTTGACGAAAATAAGAAATATCCGCTTGTTTTCTTTTTGCACGGTGCGGGCGAGTGGGGTGATAATCTTGAGGATGTTTGCCGTCACGGATTTATGAAGCACGTAAGGGAAAGCGGCAAGGAGTATCCGTTTATTTGCATTGCACCGCAGTGTCCAGCTAACAAATATTGGGCGTGCTATACGGAGTCCTTGGTGGCTTTTCTTGATTATATATGCCAAACCTTGCCTATTGATACGGAAAGAGTGTACTTAACGGGTCTTTCAATGGGTGGCACAGGCACTTGGATGCTTGCAATGGCAGAAAGAGATAGATTTGCGGCAATTGCACCTATTTGCGGAAGCGGAATTTATTGGTTTGGCGAAGCACTCATAAACACACCAATTATGGTTTACCACGGTGACTGCGACGAGGTGGTGCCGATAGAAAACAGCATTGAAATGGTAAAATCGGTAAACAAGCGCGGCGGTAACGCGGAAATTAAGGTGCTTAAAGGAGTTTACCATAACGCGTGGGATTACGCCTACGAGGGTGACGAGCTTTACACGTGGTTGCTTTCACATAAGCGCGGTGAGAAAAAGTAAAATAGCCGACCCTGTGTCTAAATTATAATGTGATTTATGAAACGAGGTGGCTAATATTAAAAGAATATTTGCACAGAAAACTATGTTTACGTATATGAGCATATTATCTGCACTTTTAGCGGTAATCGGACTTGTTTGCGGTATACTTGCGGACAAAACGTTTTTCTGCATGGTGGCAGTAGGCGCGGTTTTGTTTTTGGTATCGTTAAGCACTTTGGTAAATAGAATTTACTATGATAACGAGCGCATAAAGGTGAAGTTTATAAGTGTAAACGCTGATATTGCTTATTCTGAAATCAAGGAAATATACGTTGAAAAATTTTCCCCGTTTGGTATGAAAATGATTATAAACTGTGATGAGGAAATAAGTTATACAAACGAAAATGGCGACCTTGTTTTTCCACCGAGAATTATTGACTATCAAAAGGAATTCAGCAAGCGTCGACTTAGTGATGGTATATTTTTTGAAGGGATAAGCAAAAAGGATGTTGAAAAGCTGATTGAAAATTATCATGGTAAGATTTATGGAATCTGAACTGAAATTGCGCACCCTGTGTCTGAAAACAAACAAAAAATCAATTAAAAATCGCTCTTTGCTGACCGCATTGGGCGATTTTTCCTGTTATACCTTGAATTTTAACTTATATTATGATATTATAAAAATATATAAATTCTTATAAAAAGCAAAAGGAGAGCTCATGAAAAAGAAAATTTTGATATTTCTTGCGATTTTGGCGGTTGCATGCTGCTTTTTTGCAGTATCGGCAAGTGCGGCTGAAATTCCTGAATGGACAGAAATTACCGAGGTTTCGGGTATTCCTGACAAGAGTGTTTTCGGCGCAGACGGAACAAGCGGCGCAACCTCACGTGTGCTTATGAGCGACGGAGTTACATACCCTGCACACTATATTTGCAAAAATTCCTCAACTCTTGGCATTAGCTTTAGCGATTTAAACAGCAAGGCGGGAAAATCCTATGCGGCAAAGGACGTTGTGCGCATTGAATTGCCAAGCGGTATAGTTACGGTTTCGGATGCTTTAAAGATTGCAAACGGATACACCGCACTTCTTACGGTTGTTATTCCCGAGGGTGCTAAAACCATTAGCGACTATGCATTCAAGTCGACAAACGCAAGCACACATTCATCACTTATATACGTGACGATTCCAAATACGGTTAATTCTATCGGTCTTCAAGCCTTTGCTTTTTGCAATTCGCTCAAAGAGCTTATAATCCCCGAGGGTGTAACGTCTATTTCAAAGGAACTTGCGCGTGATGCAACGTCGCTTGAAAAACTCATTATTCCGTCAACCATTGTTTCTATCGGCGAGGCGGCGTTTAGATCCTCAAAGGTTTCGTGTGATATCGTTATTCCTGAGGGATGCACTACAATTTCAAGCTACGCGTTCAGAGGAAGCGGAGCATTATCAGTTGTTTTGCCATCAACAATTAAAACCTTGGGTATTTACATTTTTTCAGAGAGCAATTCGCTTGTTTCTGTTGACAGCAAATCTCCTATAATCGGTGAATATATGTTCAGCGACTGTACCGAGCTTTGTAGCGTTAAGCTTGAAAACACGGTTGAAATCAAGCAACGTGGATTTAACCACGCAACTGCTTCTAAGATAGATGAAATCATCCTTCCCGAGGGCTTGACAACTATTGGTGACTACGCGCTTCCGAGATCTCAAATCACCGAGCTTGTTTTGCCATCCACGCTTGCGAATATCGGTGCAAACGCATTCTATAACAGCACAAAGCTTCAAAGAGTTGTTGTGCTTGGCACCTCAACCGGAACAAATATGTTCTCAGGATGCAGCGCGCTTAGTGAGCTTGTTTTGACGGAGCGCTTTGAAAAATTTGGAAAATCCTGCTTGAACAGCGTTTCTCAAACCAAATTCTTAACTTACTACACGGGTACTGATTACGAAAGAATTAAGACCCTTTGCTCGGAAACAACTCGTTTCTCACAAGCGAAATACTATACCTACGAGGATTACGCAAACGAAAACTACACGTACAATAAATTTATGGTTATTTACGACGTAAACCTTTGCGTTGCCGCATTTGACGGTGTACACACGGAGCCAAACGATGACGGCGATTGCACAACGGCTGTAATCTGCACAATGTGCAAGGAGCATACCTTTAAGGAAGCAAAGACACACGTTGTCGGTGAAAGATTCACCTACGTAAGCTTTATGCAAAAGGGCGAATACTACGTTGGCTGCACAAACGACGGATGTGAAAACGGAACGTTAGAGCAAAGAGATGCGCTCTTTACCTACCTTGGATACTCTGTGCCTGAGGATGGAAGCGGCGGAGTTGACTTCGGCTGCAAGGTAAATGGAGAGGACTTGGCTGAGTACGAAAGAGTAACGGGCGTGAAGGTTAACTACGGCGTTTTCGCGGTTTTGAAGGAAAAGCTTGGCGAAAATGACATTTTTGATGAGAATGGAGAATCATTAGCGGGCGTTGTAAGCGCGGATTTTGCAGGTACGGATTTTTCACTCTTTAAGATAAAAATGATCGGCTTTACCGATGAGCAAAAGAAAACAAGCTTTGCAATGGGCGCATACGTTTGCGTTACTGAAAACGGTGTAAGAGAATATACTTATATGCAGCATAGCGAGCCAATAGACGGAGAAAAATATTACTTTGCTACTTACAACGATATTTTCAAGTCATCAGACGAGGAATAATTTACTTGAATTCTTAAAAAACGCGACCACGTGTCTAAAATAAATACAAAAAGACCTCACAAAGAGGTCTTTTTTGTTTGAAAAACGATTTGTTTGTGGTATAATAAAATCTATACTGCTTGTTGAAAATTTCCCACTCAACCAACGGTATGTTTACTTATTCTTGATTTCGTGATATGCTAAGTGTGAAAGGAGGCGAGGATATGGATTTAGGGAAGATAGGAAAATTCATTGCCGGTCAGCGCAAAAAGGTTAATTTGACGCAGGCGGAGCTTGCAAGCAAGCTGAACATCACCGACAGAGCCGTTTCAAAATGGGAAACGGGGCGTTCAATGCCCGACTCGTCAATTATGCTTGAGCTTTGCCGTGTGCTTGAAATTAGCGTAAACGACTTATTAAGTGGGGAGGTTGTTTCTGTGGAAAATTACAACAAGGAAACTGAAAAAAATCTAATTGAGGCGATAAGAGCCAAGGAGGAAGCGGACAAACGCTTGCTTATGCTTGAGGTGGTAATCGGCGTCTTTTCCGTGCTTATTTTGCTTGTGCCGATAATTCTTGGCGCAACACTTGACTTAAAGGACTATCAAAGGGTGTTGCTTATCATTTCGGGAGCTATCGCTGCGCTTATCGGATTTTACTTTACAATAAGAATTGAGCAAACCGCGGGCTACTACGAATGTAAAAGGTGCGGACACAGACACGTGCCGAGCTTTAAAGCGGTTTTCTTTTCACAGCATATGGGCAGAACAAGAAAAATGCGTTGCCCCGGCTGTGGTGAAAAAACGTGGCAGAAAAAGGTTGTCAGCAAAAATAAAAAAGAAGAAAATAATTGAATCCTTATAAAAAAGCAGACCGAGCGGTCTGCTTTTTAAGTTTATTCTACCGGGTTTTTGTTTATATCAAGTACTACACCCTCGACAACCTCGGCGTTTGAAAAGTCAGGAAGAACGATAAAGCCGTAGTCGGAATATACGGTTTTTATCTCGACTTCCTCCGTAATATGGCCAATATATTCAAGGCGTCCTGTCTTGAAGCCTATTTCAATTCTGTAATCCTCGTCATAAACGTATGCGTAAAGGAATTTTTCCTCGTCGTACATAGTGAGCATATCAAAAGTAAGGTCGCGTGGGATGTAGTACTCGTTTTCCGGCAAGGTAGCTGTTGAAAGATACCACATTCCGTCCTTGCGAATATATACGGTTGTACCGTTTTCGTCGATAATACCGTAAAGCTCAGTAACCATTTCGCCTTCAATTTCATTTGTGTAGTAAAAGCCGTATTCGTTTACACGATAGGTAATTACGCGCTCTGTTTCGTTGTATCTTGTGGTGCAAACGTATTCCGTTGGCATATCTTTTCTTGAATTGAAGGTGTGAGGATCAATTTCCTCGTAGCAGTTGCTTGCTTCCTCGCTTGGCTTCTGTTCGCCACCCGTTGCGCCGCCGAAGTCATAAATGAAATCCTTGTAGGAAACGCAGCCGTCAAACGCGCCCGTGCCGAAAATGGATTCGCCACCGCCTGTTACGTATTTAAGATTTGCGCACCCGTAGAAGGTGAAATTGCCCGTATAGGTAACGGTTTCTGCCATATTAACGCCCGTGATGTTTACACATTGATAAAATGCTTGGTCGGCAATTATCGTCGTGCCCGACTTAACGGTGAATTCACCTGTGTAGCTTGAGTCAACCGTGATAAGATAATTTTGAATATATAGCGCGTGGTTTTCCCAGTTTTCTTCGTTGTTGTAGTAAGCGGTGTCCTTGAAGGCATCCTTGCCTATTGATTGAAGCGCCTGCGTTGTTGTGATTGCTTCAAGGTTTTCACAGCCAAGGAACGCTTCCTCACCGATTTCCCTTACCGTGAACGGGAAAACAACGCCTTCTATTGCGGAAAGCACCTCAATTTCAGCATCGGTTTTTATGCTTGTGTCGGTATCAGTTCCAACAATCGGCTGGAAATAGCCGCCTATATTAGAAAAATCCGTTGAGGCGGTGTTTCTCGGTGCAGAGCTGCGCGATGCTCTTCTTGGCATAGGTTGGCTTTCGTTTTGCGATACCGAAAATGCGCCCGAGGCAACGCCCGTTACCATTTTTCCGTCAATTGCGGTTGGAATTTTAACCACCTTGTCAGTGCAGGTGCCAATGCCCGTTACCGTGCAGGTGCTTGGATTTTTCTCGTTCACCTTGTATTCAAGACCCTCTGAGTAGCCCATAAGCGAGCCAATCTCAATATCCTTGCCTGAGGATGTATCTTGTTCGCCGCACGATGCCAAAAGCATCACACAGAAAAGAGAAGCGAGCAAAATAGAAATAGCTTTGATTTTCATAAATTTTCCTTTATTATATTATAGTTTAGCATAGAAATTTTATCATATTAACGGGTAAAAGTCAATAGGCGATTATTCTTCTTGAAAAAAACGCGCCGCTGTGGTATAATATGCTTGACAGCTTTAGTAAAAGAGATTTTTGGCTGTACGAGCTGAAATCAATTTATAATTAGAATTAAGGAGAGAATTATGGCACAATCAACACCTGTAAATACCTCATATAAATGGTGCGCAAACTGCGTTTGGTGGGCAGGACCAAGAACCTTTAATGCATTTTTTGGCAGAGCGGAGATTTTTGACTCACACGCCAAGGGCAAGTGCATGAACAGAAAGGGCTATTGGAATCTCGACACCAATTGGCTGACAACGTGCCCCGGCTTTGAATACCACTCTGTAATCAAGCATTAAGGCGGCAATAATGGATAAGTTAAAGGAAAAAAAGCTGTTCCTTTTCGATATGGACGGCACGCTATATCTTGGCGACAGACTGTACGATTTTACAAACGAGCTGCTTGAGACAATCAAATCACGCGGCGGCAAATATATGTTTATGACGAATAACTCGTCAAAGAGCGTTTGCGATTACATAAAAAAGCTTGCGCGCTTGGGAATTTCATCTGATGAAAACGATTTTATCACCTCGTCGCAGGCAACGGGCTACTATTTAAAAAAGCATTACCAAGGTAAAACGCTTTACGTGTGCGGCACTGAATCCTTGAAGGCGGAGATACGCGGGCAGGGCTTTGAAATTACCGATGAGCTTGAAAGGGTAGAGGTTGTGGTAATGGGCTTTGACACCGAGCTTACCTTTAAAAAGCTTGAGGACGTGTCTAAATTACTGCTTTTAAACCCCGATATTCCGTATATCGCCACCAATCCCGACTACGTTTGCCCAACCGAGTTTGGCTCCGTGCCCGACTGTGGCAGCGTTTGCGATATGCTATATAACGTGTCAGGCAGACGCCCACTTGTTATTGGCAAGCCCGAGCCGCTAATGCCTATTTTGGCAATGGACAAATGGGGCTACAAAAAAGAGGAAACGGTTGTTATCGGCGACCGTATTTACACAGATATAAAAAGCGGACTTGCGGCAGGGGCGTCAACCATTTTGGTCCTTAGCGGCGAGACGACAAGAGAAATTCTTGAAAAATCCGACGAGAAGCCCGAATACGTAATGGAAAGCGGGCGCGAGCTGCTTGAAATTCTCAAATAAAACCAAGGGCGGAGAAATCCGCCCCTTTTTGATTGCAAAATATTTATAAATACCCCTTGACTTTTATTTTTTGTGTGCTATAATGAGTGCAACACTTATCGATAACTTGAGTATCGATAAGCAAGCTACCGAATATTGTATGCAAATTTACGTAAATGACTTTATATAGGAGGACGTGGCGTGAGCAAGCAATCAATTGGCAGGGCAACACTTGGTAGATTACCAAAGTATCTTGAATTTTTGAAGGAATGTAACGAGGAGTATATTTCCTCGGCGTACGTGGCGAAATCGCTTTACCTTGGCGAGGTTCAGGTAAGAAAGGATTTAAGCGCGGTTTCGGGAAAGGGAAAGCCACGCGTTGGCTACAACCGTGAGGAGCTGCTTGAATCACTTGAGCGCGCACTGGGAAGCGGAAAGACGACAAACGCTATCATTGTCGGTGCGGGCAAGCTTGGACGGGCGCTTCTTGATTACAGCGGATTTGAGGATTTTGGCGTAAAAATTATTGCCGCGTTTGACAAAAACGAGGACGTTGTGCGCGGAAACAACAAGGTTTTGCCACTTAGTGAGCTTCAAATGATTTGCAAGCAGAAAAGAGTGAAGATAGGCATTATCGCAGTTGGTGAGGAAAGTGCGCAGGAAATTTGCGACCTTATGATTTCATGTGGAATTAAGGGCGTTTGGAACTTTGCGCCGTGCAAGCTGACATTACCTCGCGGTGTGGCAATTGTGCAAGAAAACTTGGCACTCTCACTTGCGCACTTAAAGGGGCAAATTTGCTAAAAGCACCACCCTGTGTCTGTTTTTTGGCAAAAAATTATAAAAAATGAAACAAAAATGATAAAAAAAGAGGTATAGTATGGACATTCCAATGGTAATAGACTTGCTTGAGGCACTTACAATTTTATGCTTCGGTCTTTCTTGGCCAATTTCAATAAGAAAATCGTTTATTTCAAGAACCACAAAGGGAAAAAGCTTGTTTTTCGAGATTTTCCTCTTGGTTGGCTACTCATTCGGTATTATTCGTAAAATTATTCAAATCACTCAGGGCTCAAGCGGCTTTGTGTTCTATCTAAGCTTTGTTTTCTATATTGTCAATTTTGTGGCAATTTCAATTGACGTTGCGCTTTATTTCCGCAATTTGCATTTCGACAAGCAAAGAGAGCTTGAAGCTTCAGCGCACGCTTGATTTATTTCAAGGCTTGAATTAAATACGGTTAAAGGGCAATCGCGGCAAAGCGGTTGCCCGTTTTATTTGATAAGGGGTCCTCAAACCGAAGAATGAGGTTTGGGGTTCTCGTGGAAATGAGCTTTGGGGTTCTCTTTTACTTGACAAACGTGCGCGCGATGTGATATGATAAAATTGACTAAATATCCAAAAGGAGAGATAATATGAAAAAGAAATTATTTTTGTTCATCGCGATAATTGCAGTTTTCGCTTGCATTTTCGCATTTGGCGCTCACGCCGCAGAGCCTGATAATTCCGCTCAAACCGTTACGCTTGATGACGGCACAGTGTGCGCGCTTTGGGATACCGACGGAAACGGACTTGTTTGGTACAAAACGGATAGCGGTTACGCGTACATCAGCGCGACTGACCCTGCAGTCGACTACTATAACGGCTGGAACGGCGGAGATCAGCTTGGTACGATGAAGATTACCGTTAACGGCACAACGTACGACAAGTCAAGCTTTGTTGTTCTTAACTTCAAGGGCGGTATTAAAATTACAAGCGGACAGCGTGTAGGAAACTTTATTAACCGTCTTTCAAAAACGTTTACAAGCGCATCTAACCTTGAATACGTATATTTGCCACTTGAAACTATCGTATTAAACGGTGAGGATTTCAAGAGCTGTGCAAAGCTTAAGTACGTTAACCTTGAGGACCTTAGCGAGCTTACAGCAATCGGCTCACAGACCTTTAACGGCTGCACAAGCTTGTTTACCAATATGGCGCTTGATTTATCAAACACGAAAATAAAATCTCTTGGCAGCGGAGTGTTTGGCTCAGTTCCTGCTAAGGAATTTAAGTTCCCAACTACACTTGAATCGATAGACCAATGGGCGTTCCAATACTGCAAAACCCTTGAAAAGGTTACCTTCTTGGCACCGCCAAAGACTATAAACACCAACACTCTTTTCAGAGAATGCTATGAGCTCAGAGAAATCAAGGGCGCAGCTGGCTATTTTGAAAGCCAAAAGGCAACGAGCTTTTGGAACTATATGTTCTACAAGTGCTACAAGCTTGAAACCGTTGACGGTCTTCTTGAAAACGGTATTTTGACAATTCCTGAGGGAATTACGGAAATAGGCACGTTTGCATTTTCCGAGTGTGATATGGTTGAGGCGATTGTTTTCCCATCAACGATAAACAAGATTTATCAGCAGGGCTTTTCCGCAATGGATAACGTAAAAATTATCAGCTTTGATAAGAAGGACGCGGCGGTAAAGGCGGCAATAGCAGCGGGCGAGAGCTACACCCCTCTTGAATTCAACAACTGCGGACATTTCAGATGGTGCAAGAGCTTGATTGCAATTTCAATGCCTGAGGGACTTATTGAAATGAACAACCGCGTGCTTGCAGACTGCACCAATCTTACCGCGGTTTATATGCCAAACTCCGTTCAAAAGCTTTCAACAAACGGTGGCGGTCAAGGTCCATTCTGTAACTCAGGCAGCTTGTATTTTGTAAACGAGAGCTTCACCGTTAACGAGTGTATTGTTGACGGTGCGCTTGATACAAGCAAGCTTTCTCTTCCTGAAAAGCCCGAGGTTTACTATATGCCAACAAGTCTATATCAGCTTGACGGCCACGTAGAGACCAGTGCAAGCTCTAAGGGCGGTACAATTTTCCAAAACTGTACGTCGATAAATGACGTTATCGTCTTTGGCGAAGCGTTCAACAACTTTGGCGCAACGGCCATGTTCCATTACATGGCATCTGAAAGCTCACCAAAAACAGTTGTGTTCACAGCTGATATGCAGGCATTTGTTACACCGAGATTTGCAAGATATATCAATTTCGTTTTCGCAAACGAGGCAGACAAATCACCTTCCGACCTCGGCATTAGCTGCATATATTCAAGCGTTGACAGAAACAATCAGATAAACAAGGAATCATATTTCTATTTCTGCTACGATGAGTCGGAATATTCATATACCGATTCAAGCACGGAAATTCGTGATGCCGCTGCAATCAGCGAGTATATTGCCGCAATGATAAAGACAACGGAAGCGAAGCACGTACGCGACACGGCTAACGATTTGGTGACAGACCCAACCTGCGTCCTTGACGGCGGCAGAGAAGCATTCTGCTTCTGCGGTCTTTCCCTTGGCAAGGTAGAGGTAATTCCTATGACGGGACACACCTTGAAGGAGGTTATCGACACCTACTACCCACTTGTAAACGGCGCGCATAACTACTACGGCAACAGAGTAAATCTTTGCTCCTGCCAAAGCTGCACAGACGAATACGAGGTTGATATTGAAAATACCGCACTCTTTGTAAAGAAGGGATATTCATACTCAGAGGCAGATACAAGCACATTCTCCTATACAGTTTACGTAAACACTGACGCAGTGAAGGAATACGGCAATATTATGTACGGAATTATGGTTAGCGCAAATGCAAACGGCACACCGATTTCAGTTGTTGACGGCAAAATTGCGCACGATGGAAAAACAATCGTTATCGAATTCCAAAACACCGAGGTTGCTTACTCAATTATCACAGCTAAGCTAACAAACGTAAATCCAAGCACCGAGCTTCACCTCAGCGCATACGCAATTGAGGGCGAGGACGTTTCCTACCTCGGACACGACACAGTAAACAAAATTGCCGAGACGGTTTCTTATGAAATCCTGCTCGAAAAACACCCTGTCGGAAAAGACGAGGAATGATGCTTTAGGTGCGCTTGCTAAATCCGTTTATTCAAACGCACCACATTGGTTAATAAAATTGAGCCCTTGATGAGGTCCTGTCTTGCGGGGATTAAAAAACAAGGCGAAAATTTAAAAAATAATAAAAAAACCGCACCCTGTGTGCGGTTTTTTATGCTTTATGTAAAATTGAAGATTACAAGCTGTCGCTTTTTTGCGAGTGATTTTATTAAAGCGCTTCAAACGATTCCTTAACCGCTTGGGCGCCTGCCTCGGTGGCAGTGACAACCGCGTCGGCAACCTCGCAAACCGCTTCTGCGGCAATTTCCACCGCCTCGGCGGCGTAGTCCTTGACGTCCGTTACCTCGTCAAGCGCCTCCATTGTGTCCTCGACAACCATTTTAATTGCGCCCTCCTTGCCCTTGGCTTCCTTTAATACCGACACGTCGGCAATAATCAGTAAAACGGAGAAGACTGCCAAAAAGAGGTCGATAAATATAAAAACAGGAATTAGCAAAATAAAAAACAAAACTAAAGCTATTACCAAAAACGTCATTTTTCTCCCCCTTTTTAAGCTTAGTGAATTTCAGCGAAAAATCGCCGTGATTATAAATTTTCCTTAGGTGTGCCAAGAAAGCTTGGCTTTTTGCCCGTAAACACGCATTTGGCGTTGCTTACAAAATCTTGCATATTCAAGCGGCGGTCTCTTACTATCGTCCAAGGCGCATTAAGCTCAATTTCATATAGCCAAACGCCCGTGTAGTTAATTTCCTTTAGCTTGCTTATCATTTTTTGCCAATCTATTTTTCCCTCGTATGGGAGCCAATGGCGCTCATCCTTAAAATCGTAGTCCGACACGTGAAGTGTGACAATTTTGTCCCCAACCTCGTCAAGATATTCCGAAAAATCCTGACCGAGCAAATGGTTTGTATCGAAGCAGGAAACAAGTGCGGGATGAGATGAGAGCAGCTCCTTTATATCGCTTGAATTTCTGCCAAGGCAGGTGCGCGGCAGGTTTTCAACCGCAATTACAGCACCGTGCAAGGAAGCGTACTCGGCAAGTGCGGCAAGTGATTTTTTTGCCGTTTCCATTCTTAGCGCGCGCTCACTGCTTTCTATCGGCTCACCGCTTGCGTGAATAATAAACTTGTCAATGCCGATTTTGCTTGCCTTGTCGATGTACCCCTTTAGGTATTCAACGGTATTGGCGGCAAGCTCGGGCTTGGAAATATCAATTTCGCTAAACGGCCAAAACGGCAAATGGAACGACCAAAGCACAACGCCGTATTTTTGCGCCCATTCCTTGATTTTTTCATAATCTAAATTTCTTGAAAGTGCGTCAGACACGGAAATTTCAATGTGTGAAATGCCACTTTCGGCACATTGCTTGAAAAACTCCTCGCAAATTTCCTCACTTGAAGGGGTGGAAAGACCTATTTTATACATTGCTTGTCTCCTTTTTGCGCTTTTGGCTGCTTGCTTTGAAGATACCGTGTATCTAAATTAAATTATATCATCCCGCCAAAATTCTGTCAACAACTTTTGTCCTTTTGTATTGATTTATCATTTGGAAAATGATATACTGAAAAAAATAAGCAAAAGAGGTGTCGTTATGGCGATTATTTTTAACGAGCAACAAAGAACCTACACAATACAAACCAAAAACACAACGTATCAAATGAAGCTTAACGCTTTTGACGTGCTTTTACATACCTATTACGGCAGAAGGATTGAAGGGGATGACCTTGGCTACGTCGCTTACTACGATATGCGTGAATATAAGCCGACCTCTGAATATATAAAGGGTGACGGCACCTGGGCAAACATTGACCACATTCCGCAGGAAATTTCGTGCTTTGGCTGCGGTGACTACCGCGAAAGTGCGATAAATATCAGAAATACGGACGGCACCTTGGGTCTTCAGCCGATTTTTCACAGTGCGGAAATTCAAAATGGCAAATATTCAATTGAGGGTATGCCCGCATTTTACGGCGAGGAGGGCGAAACACTCATAATCACCCTTAAGGACCGTGTTTACGATATTTATCTTGATTTATACTACGGCGTTTTGCCCGAATATGACTTAATTACAAGAGCGCTTAAGATAAGAAATGAAACAAACGGAAAAATCACCGTTGAAAAAGCGCTTTCCTTGAACCTTGATTTCAACTACGGCAATTTCGACCTCGTTTCCTTTGAGGGACGCTGGGCAGAGGAGCGCCACTATCAAAGAGTGTCCGTGCCACACGGAAAGACACAGGTTTTCTCAACGCGCGGTGCTTCAGGCCATATAATGAATCCGTCTTGTATGCTTTGCGATAAAAATGCAACCGAAACAAGCGGAGACGTGTACGCGTTTGCGTTTGTTTACAGCGGAAGCTTCCTAATCAGCGCATCTAAAAACTTCAACGATAACACACGTCTTGTTATCGGCATCAACCCCGAAAATTTCAGCTTCGCGCTTGAAGCGGGCGAGAGCTTCCAAACACCTGAGGTTGCCCTCACCTACTCGTGCGCGGGCTTTGAGACAGCATCTCAAAATCTACATAAATCAATCAGAAACAACCTTTGCAGAAGCAAGTATAAAAACGCGCGCCGCCCCGTGCTTATCAACAACTGGGAGGGCACGTACTTCGATTTCAATGCAGATAAGCTGGTTTCTATGGCAAAGGACGCGGCGGAGCTTGGCGTTGAGCTTTTCGTTATGGACGACGGTTGGTTTGGCAAGCGCGACAATGACCATTCGGGCCTTGGCGATTGGTACGTAAACGAGAAAAAGCTTGGCTGTACCCTTGGTGAGCTTGCAAAGAGAATTAACGACACAGGACTGAAGTTCGGCATTTGGTTCGAGCCCGAGTGCGTTTCGGAGGATTCCGATTTACACCGCGCACATCCCGATTATGCATTTAAAATGCCTAACCGTGTGCCAACGCTTGGACGCCATCAGCTCATTCTTGATATGTCAAGAAAAGAGGTAAGGGACAATATTTACGAGCAGCTTTGCAAAATTCTTGACAGTGCAAACATCTCCTACGTAAAGTGGGATTACAACAGAAACATCACCGATTTATATAGCTGCGAGGTGCCCGCTTGCAAGCAGGGCGAGATTTACCACAGATACGTCCTTGGCCTTTACGAGCTTCTTGACAGAATAACAAGCCGTTACCCCGATATACTCTTTGAGAGCTGCTCAGGCGGTGGCGGACGCTTCGATTGCGGTATGCATTACTATATGCCGCAGGCGTGGACAAGCGACGACACAGACCCGATAGAGCGCTTGAAAATTCAACACGGCACGTCGTTCATTTACCCCGTTTCAACAATGGGCGCGCACGTTTCCGCAGTTCCAAACCACCAAACGGGCAGAGTAACTCCGCTTAAAACAAGAGGCGTAGTGGCGTACTTCGGCACCTACGGCCTTGAGCTTGACGTAAACAAGATGACCGACGAGGAAAAAACGGAAATTAAGCGTCAGGTTGCGGAATTTAAGCAGCATTATGAGCTAATACAAAGAGGAAACTACTCACGCCTTATCTCCCCTTACGACGAAAACAGTCTTTTCGTTGCTTGGCAAACTGCCAGCGAGGATGGAAGCGAGGCACTTGTCGGCACGGTAAGACACAAAAACGAAGCAAATTATCACCCCGAAATTGTCAGATTGCGCGGTCTTGACGAAAAGAAAAAATATTCCGTAAACGGAGAAGGCGCATATAGCGGCGCGGCGCTTATGTATAACGGACTTTTGCTCGACATCGGATACGGTGACTACTTTAGCGAGATTTACTACGTAAAGGAGATAAAATAAGATGAAGAAAATTGCAGTATTTATGCTTTTCGGTCAGTCAAACGCGACAGGACACGGTGTGCCAATGACCGAGGGCGATATAATAAAAGAGCCGCTTAAAAACGTTTTCGGCTTAAACCGCGAGCCAAATCAGTCGTTTGACACGGAAAAATTGAAGTTCACGGGCTATACAAGCTACGGAATGAACCTTGCAGAAAACCAAGACAACACCTATTCCGTTGCAAATTGCTTGGCAAAGCAGTGGCAAGCGGAAATAGACAACGGCGCTACGTTGCCCGATTTATATATAATCCATATTTCAATCGGCTCACAGGGTGTTTACGGAATGTGGTCACCCACGCGCCAAAGAAAGCTAATTCCCGGTAAGCTTGGCGATTGCGACGTTTCAATGTATCCTTTTGCGTGCCACGTGCTTTCGCTTTTCAAAAATTATATGGAAGCAAACGAGCTTGAGCCCGACTTTGTCGGTATGCACTGGCGCGGTGGCGAGCAGGAGTTTTGGCAATCCGTGCCTAACCTAAAGGACGGCGACAGACTGAAAAACACATACAAAACAATCTTTGGCGGTCTTCGCGACTCTCTTGGCTATAATTTCCCGATTGTAATTCACAAAATGAATTTCGACGCAGTGCTCGCAGGCATTGAGGACGGCAAGCACCTTCCGTCTATGCGCTATATAAACGAGGTCTTTTGCGAGCTTGAAAACGAGCTTGAGGGCGTTTCTATCTTCGATAGCTACCGCGCCCCTCACTATAACCCCGAGGACCCGTACACCCTTTTCCGTTGGGACCTTATTCACTATAGCCCACAAACTAACAAATGGGTAGCAAGTGAAATTTTGAAGGATTATAAAAATAGATAAGGTTTTCCACCTCATCCACCGCAAGCGGTCCCCCTTCCGCCTCAAGGGGAAGGCAGGGCATAGCCCACAAACTAACAATTGGGTAGCTAAGGAAATATTGGAAGAGTATAAGAAAAGATAGGTTTTCCACCTCATCCACCGCAAGCGGTCCCCCTTCCGCCTCAAGGGGAAGGCAGGGCATAGCCCACAAACAAACACTTGGGTGGCAAGCGAAATTTTGAAGGACTATAAGAATAAGTAAGGCTTTCCACCTCAAAAACAGCAGTACGTCATCCCGAGCTTGTCGAGGGATCTCAAAATAGATTCTTCGGGGCGCGTTGCTCGCTAAGAATGACGTATGGGTGAAATGTTACGTCATCCCGAGCTTGTCGAGGGATCTCAAAATAGATTCTTCGGCTCGCGTCGCTCGCTCAGAATGACGTGAAAATGGAATCGGTTAAGAGGATTTTATATG
>JAZREL010000021.1:0-20873 GCA_045660785.1 Eubacteriales bacterium
CTTTTGTACATTAGTTCTCTTTTTCTAATTAGTTCATTGTTCAATTTTCAAGGATCTTTGTAATTAACCGAGCATCAAACCATATGGTTCTGTTTCGTGTCCCTGCGCGTCTTTCGCACAGTGCTTTGGTATTATATCAAACACTTTCTCGTTTGTCAATACCTTTTTGAAAGTTTTTTAAAAAATTTTTTTAAGACCTAAATATTGTAGAAAAATCGAGAAAAAATCGGTATATTTAGTGCCTTTTCTGGCAACGATAAAAGAAAAAATTCTACTTATTTATATATAGGAGCTTTTATGAGTGAAAACGAAGCAAAAAATTCAGAACAAAAAAATGAAGACAAGGACGGTGCGGTAAGCGTTGGCAAAATCCATTCAATCAGCATAATTGGTCAAATTGAGGGTCACTACACCTCGCCCGACGGACAGAAATCGACAAAATACGAGCATATTGTGCCGCTGCTTGTCGAGGTGGAGGAAAGCGACGAGATCGAGGGCTTGCTTATCATTCTCAACACAATGGGTGGCGACGTTGAGGCAGGGCTTGCAATAGCGGAGCTTATCGCGAGCATGAAAAAGCCGACGGTTTCGTTAGTGCTCGGCGGTGGGCACTCAATAGGCGTTCCGCTTGCGGTATCAGCAAAGCACTCGTTTATTGTGCCGTCAGCGACAATGACGGTGCATCCTGTCAGAATCAGCGGCACGGTGGTCGGCTCCCCTCAAACCTATTTTTATTTTGAAAAAATGCAGGCGCGTATTGTTTCCTTCGTGTGCAAGCACTCAAAGGTCAGTGAGGAGCAATTCAAGGAGCTGATGCTTGCAACCGATCAAATCGCAACCGACACCGGCTCGGTAATCGACGGCTTGGAGGCGGTTGAAATGGGACTCATCGACGAGGTCGGCGGACTGAGCGATGCCTTGGAATGTTTAAATAAGATGATTGAAAATAGTTGACAATCCCTCAGTCAGCTTTGCTGACAGCTCAACGCAAGGTACGCCCTTCGGGTGCCTTTGCACAAAGGAGCCAAGGACTCATCGACGAGGTCGGCGGACTGAGCGACGCCTTGGAATGTTTAAATAAGATGATTGGCGAAAATTAAGCGCGCAAACCAAAAAGAAACGGAGATACGACGTCTCCGTTTCTTTTTTATATTTTTAGATAAGCTCGAACGTTGCAAATGGCTTGCAAGCAGAGCTTGCGCCGATGAACACCTCGAATTTGCCGTTTTCTGCCTCGAATTTCATATTCTTTGTCCAATACTTCAAGGTTTCCTCGGTGATTTCAAACTCAACTGTCTTGCTTTCTCCCACGTCAAGCTCGATTTTTTCAAAGCCCTTTAATTCCTTAAGAGGACGAACACAAGAGCCAACCATATCGTGGATGTAGAGCTGAACCGCTTCCTTGCCCTTATATTTACCTACGTTCTTAATCTTTGCGGATGCGATAATTTTGCCATCGCGTGTCATTGTGTCCGCGCTCAATTTAAGGTCGCTATACTCAAACTCGGTATATGATAAGCCGTAGCCGAATGGGTAAAGTGGGCTATTTGGCATATCGAGATATGACGAGGTGAAGCGCACGCGATTGAAGTCATCCTCGGGGAGCTTTGGTCTGCCTGTGTTGTACGCGTTATAGTAAATCGGCACTTGACCGAGAACGCGTGGGAACGTCATTGTGATTTTGCCCGATGGGTTTGCATTACCGAAAATTAAGTTAGCGGTCGCATTACCCGCCTCGGTGCCCGGCATCCACATATTAAGAATTGCAGGCGCTTTGGTATCAAGCTCCCAAATTGCCAAAGGTCTGCCCGTGAAGAGCGCAACCGCAACGTTTTTGTTTACCTCTAAAATTTTATCAAGAAGCTTATACTGTACGCGTGGAATTTCAATATTTGTACGGCAATTGCCCTCGCCTGAATAGCTTTGATGCTCGCCAAGGCACAAAATTACAGCATCCGCGTTCTTCGCAACCTCAACCGCCTCGTCAATCATTGATTCATCAGTTGAATCGTATTCGATATTACAGCCCTTTGCATATACGGCTCTGTCACCGATGATATTCTTAACACCCTCTAAAACAGTAATTGTTTCGTCAACCTTACCGCCGCATGGCCAGTCACCGTGGATTGCACCCGTGTCCGCATTTGGACCGATAACAGCAACGCTCTTTATATCCTTTGAAAGCGGCAAAATGCCGTCGTTTTTAAGAAGAACCGCACTCTGTTCTGCCGCATATCTTGCAATTGCTCTGTGCTCAGGTCCAACCTGTACGCGCTTTGATTCCTCAACGTCAACCGAGCGGTATGGATTTTCAAACGCGCCAAGCTCTTCCTTTAATTTAAGCACACGGAGTACCGCCGCGTCGATTTGCTCTATTGTGATTTTGCCTTCCTCTAAAAGCTCCTTTAAGTGCTTTGCATAGCAAGGTGACATCATTTCAATGTCAGACGTTGCCTCCATTGCCATATATGCACATTCCTTTTGGTCTGCGCAGGTGCCGTGATTAATCATTTCCTCAAATGCGCTATAGTCACTGATTACTACGCCGTCAAAGCCCCATTCGCCGCGCAAAACGTCCTTAACAAGGAATTTGTTACCCGAGCAAGGAACGCCGTCAACGATGTTAAACGCGGTCATAACCATCTTAACACCTGCATCAACCGCCGCCTTGTATGATGGCAAATAGTATTCACGGAGTGTTCTTTCACTCATATCAACTGTGTTGTAGTCACGTCCTGCTTCAGCCGCACCGTATGCCGCGAAGTGCTTTACGCAAGCCGCAATATTATATTTACCCATATCGCCTTGGAAGCCCTTAACCGTTGCCGCCGCCATTTTACTGTTAAGGTATGGGTCCTCACCGCTTGACTCCATAACGCGGCCCCAACGTGGGTCACGAACGAGGTCAACCATTGGTGCAAACGTAACGCCAACGCCGTCAAGTGCAGCTTCCTTTGCCGCCATAGCTGCAACGTCGTGTGCAAGCTGTGGGTCAAACGATGCGGCAACACCGAGGTTTATCGGGTAAAGGGTTCTGTGGCCGTGGATAACGTCCTGCATAAATACAGGTGCAACCTTTTTCTTGCTACCGTTTAAGAAGTTTGTTTGCGCATCAATCATTGTTTGCGCACCAACGAGGTTAAGAAGTGTGCCTACCTCGTAGATATATTCCTTATCAAGCTGCATTTTACTGTTAGGACCGGTAACGATGTTTGTACCCTCTGACTTTAAGTACGTCATTGTTGTCATTTGGACAAGATGATAAATCTTCTCCTCAAGTGTCATTTTGCTTAAAATTTCTTGTGCTTTCATTTTATTTCTCCTTCTGCCATCAGGCATCAAATTCATTTCTAAAGCGTCGCCATTTCTCGATTGCGGCAAAGCAAATTACGCAAGCAAAGGCGGCGATAATTGCCCAAATAATTATAGTGCTTCCCCAGTCCTTAAGTGCTGAGAAAACGTAGATTGAAACTGCCGCGCCAACGTAGGTGCAGGCGTTCATAATTCCCGAATAGGTTGCAACCTTTCCCGTGTTTTTGAAGCGCTTCGGCGCAATTGCAATAAGCATAAGGTTTGTGCCGTGCATACAAGCAACGAGAAGTGACATAAATAAAATCGACAAGGCCGCAATTCCAAAAATGTTTGAAAGGTACAAAAGCACTCCGCACACGCCTGCAAGCAAAAAGATGAATGCGGCGGAGAAAACCTCGTCCTTAAAGAAGCGGCGGTTGATAAAGTCGAAAACCGTAAAGCTGATCATACTGAAAATTGCCAAAATTACGGTGATGAAGATTGAAAACTCCTCAGGGAGCGCAAATACCTCGTGCAGATACGATGGCATCCAGGTTGTTACACCGTCGCGAAGTGCGCCCTGCATAATAATTCCTATCATTATAAGCGCAAGCGGCAAAAATACGAATTTCGGCACGCGGCGCGTTTGTTTTTCCTTTGGGCTTGGAGTTTTGCTCGGTAACGTGTCTAAATTTACCGCTTTGCCCTCAAAAAGCTTCGGTGCAAAAATGAGCCAAACGACCATAATTGCAAGTCCGATAGCGGCGCAAAGAAGCATAATTACGCGCCAGCTCATAACAAGGAGCAAAACAGGACACGAAAGATATAAAAGTATGGTTGCAATTGACGAGCCCCAGGTAACGCGCACAGAGGCAAAGGAATATTCCGCCTCGGTGAGGTTCAAGGACATCAGGCGCACAATTGGCGGCCAAAACATCGCGTGTGCAAAGCCGTTTATGCCCCAAATCACCGTCATAAGAAGCACGCTTGACGTAAAGAAAAACGAAATATTACATACTGCGGCAAGCAAAATTCCGCAGCTTATCATAATGCGCGGCTTGATTTTGTCACCAAGGATGCCGCAAGCAATTTGCCCAACACCGTATGCAACGGTCAAGGCGGTTACAATAGCGGCAAGCTCGCCCTTTTCTTTACCTAACTCAGAGCAAACCTTTACTATCAAAACAGTAAAGTTTATTCGCATTATGTAGCTTGAAAAATATACCAAAGATAAGAGCCACGCAATCGCCCTTACTCTTGTTTTTACCTTAGCCATTTTTTCTCCTTTTATTTTTCACTAAGTGCTCTTTCGATTGTTGGTTGAATTACCTCTGTCATCTTGTAAAATCCAAGGTCAGTCGGATGTACTGTGTCGGTAAAGCACACCTCTTTGTCGAAAAAGTCCGCAAAGAAGCTTTCGCCATCAACAAAATATACGTTTTTGTCACCAAGGGCGCGTGCATTTTCATACGTTTTCTTAATTATATCGCGGCGTGTGCGCGCGTCATCATCAAAATCGGCGGTTGGGCGCGAAATCATAACAACGGGCACACTTGGATGCGCCATTCTTATTTTCTTAAAGAATTTTTCGTGTGTTTTTTCAAGATAGTCGGCGGTTGGCGCGTTGTGGTCGTAATCGTAAACGAAAACGGAAAAATCAAGCGTGTTTATATACTCCGCCATTTCGTCCTCCGCCTTACAAGAGCCGGAAAAGCCGAAATTTATATAGTCAAAATCCAGGTGGCGCGAGCAAAGGTTGACGTATGAGGCGCAAATATTTGCGGCGTGGGCACACTCCGTAATTGAGGAGCCGTAGAATAAAACAGGCTTTTCGTATTTATACGGTGTTGGCGCCTTAATAACGAAGCCGACAGCTGTTTCAATTTGAACGCTTTTTATTACCTCATTTCTTGGCAAAAAGACGGTAATTTCGTCCTCGCCCTCTCCCTTTTCAAAAGTGCGGTAAAGCGTTTTTGTTTCGTAGTTTTTTGGGGTGACAAGACCGAGCAGGCGCGATTTTTGACGATTACCAAGATAAACGAATGCACCCTGCGCGGAATAAATCGACATTCCGATATCAACCGAGAGAGTTTCAAGCTCTATAATTATTTTGAACCACGGAGATGACGTTTTAAATGCTATTCTTGCCCCCGGTGTGCGTCTGCCGAGGAATGAAAGCGACGGTAGCTTTTGGCGCACCTCACTCGGCACGCGCTCAAACACTTTTGTTTTATCGAAATTCGGCACACCAAAGACCAAGCTCGGCATGCTTTTTACGTCATATACCATCTTCACCCTCCAAAAACAAGGATTTTTCAAAATACATTTATATAATAGCACAAACGCACGCGCGTGTAAATATAGATTTTAATTTTATATATTTTATTTAATGAAACAAAAAAAGCAAGGGGTTTCCCTTGCTTTTTTAATTTTATGATAACTTGTTTTCAAGACGTGCGCGAATTTCCTTAATGAAGGTAATTGTGTTAACGGCTGTTGCCTTTGTGCCTGCTTCAACAAGTCCAACTAAGTCCTTTGTCATTACGCCGTCGTTTAGTGTGTCAATGCACGCTTCCTCAAGCTTGTCAGCGAAGCTAACAAGGTCACAAAGACCGTCAAGCTCGCCGCGCTTTCTTAACGCACCGCTCCAAGCAAAGATTGTTGCCATTGGGTTTGTTGAGGTGTCCTCACCCTTTAAGTAGCGGTAGTAGTGTCTTGTAACTGTGCCGTGTGCCGCCTCGTATTCAAACTTTCCGTCAGGTGAAACGAGCACGGACGTCATCATAGCAAGTGAGCCAAATGCGGTTGAAACCATATCGGACATAACGTCACCGTCGTAGTTCTTGCAAGCCCAAATGTAGCCGCCCTCGGAGCGGATTACTCTTGCAACGGCATCGTCGATAAGCGTGTAGAAATAGGTAATGCCGAGCTTTTCAAACTCTTCCTTGTAGCACTCATCGTAAATTTCTTGGAAGATGAGCTTGAAGGTTTGGTCGTACTTCTTTGAAATTGTATCCTTTGTTGAGAACCAAAGGTCTTGCTTTGTGGTTATAGCATATTTAAAGCAGGAATGTGCAAAGGAGCGAATTGATGTGTCCTTATTGTACTGTCCTTGAAGCACGCCCGGGCACTCAAAATCGTAAATTTGCTCACGGAATTTTTCTTCTCCGTTTTCGTCGGTAAATGAAAGGTACGCCTTGCCCTTTTCCTCTACTCTATATTCCGTTGCCTTATATACGTCGCCGTATGCGTGACGTGCAATTGTGATTGGCTTTTTCCAGTTGCGAACAGCGGGCTTAACGGAGTCAATTAGAATAGGTGCGCGGAAAACAGTACCGTCTAAAATTGCACGGATTGTGCCGTTAGGGCTTTTCCACATCTCACTGAGGTTATATTCCTCTACTCTTTGCTTGTTAGGTGTAATTGTTGCACACTTTACGCTAACGCCGTACTTTTGGTTTGCATAAGCGGCATCGAAGGTAACCTTATCCTTTGTGCGCTCGCGCTCGGGCAAGCCAAGGTCGTAATATTCTGTCTTTAAATCAACAAACGGCAAAAGAAGCTCGTCCTTTATCATTTGCCAAATAATTCTTGTCATTTCGTCTCCGTCCATTTCAACGAGCGGAGTTATCATCTTAATCTTTTCCATTTTTCTCTCCTTATTCAAAAGATATGAAATAGTATACACTAAGCTTCAAGGTTTTTCAAGTGCTTTATGCCTTTTCGACCTTATTTTACAAATTTTTCTTGCAATACGACGCGCACACACTTATAATGTAAATGTGAATTGGTTTATTTTACCAAACGGAGGGAAGAAAATGGCAGAGAAAAAACGTCTTGACTACGTCGATTGGATTAAAGCTATCGGCATTTTCTTAGTTGTGCTTGGGCATTGCTTGCCTGCATATACCGTTTTAAGAACGGTGATTTACTCGTTCCACGTGCCGCTTTTTGCTTTTGCGGGCGGTCTTTTGGCAAGAGCACCAAAAAATGCGCGTGAGTTTGGCAAAGCGCTTTTGCGCCTGCTCACCCGTCTTGGAATACCGTATTTAATTTGGTATTTAGCTTCGTGTATTCCCTATATCGTTGAAAATTGCCCCTTCAAAACGGACTACGGCTTTTGGGAGCTTGTCAAGATTTTCTTTCTCTTAAACGGACGTCCGAATTGGAACGCGGCGCTTTGGTTCATCCCCTGCTATTTTGTCGTTTCCTTGATTTTCATTTTCGTCAGCTATTTTGCAAGGGGAAACAAATTTATCATTTTGGGCATTGGATGCCTTTCGTTTTTGGGCATTATCAAGCTTGAATGTATCGACAAAACCGTCGACGTTTTCGGCTTTACCAACATTTTCAGTATGCACAACGTGTTTTTGCTTTTCGGCTTTTTTGCATTTGGATTTTGCCTTTCAAGCATTATTTGCCACGTTGCGACAAGGACTGAAAAGCCGCACAAAAACTATATGCTTTATATTGCGCTCGGCGCTTTTGTCACCTCGATTATAATAAGTGCGCTTGCAAACAGGGACGCTACTCGTCCAGGCGGATATTTCGGGCTTAGCGTACTAAACCTAAACTACAATAACATTTTCGTCTATATACCCCTTGCCCTTGCCATTATCACCTCGCTCACCCTTGCCTGTGCGCTTTTGCCAAGCTTCAAGGTGGTACGAATGATGTCGCAAAGCTCGTTTTTCATCATGAGCGCGCACTATTTCTTTTTCCTTTCAAAATTCCACACCTCCCCATCGTGGAAGGAAGGAAAATGGGAAGCCGCCCTGCACCTCGGTATGCGCCAGGGTGTTTACATCACCGTCATTTTCATTGCCGTTTTATTTGTGCTTTACGCCATTCGCCACAAGCTGAAATGGTTTAACAAAATGCTTTATTATTTTGGAATATAACGAAAAAAGCCGACACGCAGTCGGCTTTTTTATTTGTTTTGTGGTTTTAGAGGTCCTCAAACCGAAGAATGAGGTTTGGGGTTCTCGTTTATGGTTATGCCTTAATATGTCAGCCCCCTTTAGTAACGATGGCTTTCAAATTCAATCCCCGGCACAGTCATAATAGCATAATCGATATAAAAATCGTTGCCCGTTTTTTCCGTTTCCTTTATAACAAGGATTGAGTTTGTTTGGTAGTACATTGCGCCCTCGTGCATATTGAGGGAGTTAAAGAGCGTTACGTAATAGCGCACGCCGTCCTCAACGTACGTCATTTGCACGTCCTTTGAGTGATAGTTCCTTGACCTGTACCTGTTAAGCGCCTTTACTCCTATGTTCTCACCCTCGATAAGACCGTCGAAAATTGACCAGTCAGGACCGGGGGTTTGCATATGAAGGTTGTTTTCGGGGTTGCCGCTTTCAAGGAATTTCACGGAAAGAAGGTCAATAATGATTTTGCCGACGCTAAAGCCCTTCACCACGTACTTCGGGTTGTTCCAAAGAAGCTCAATATATCCGTCGTCATCGTGGGAGTTTACAAGCTTTGTTATGTACTTGCAGTACGGGTTATACTCAACGTCCCAAATAGACGCCTCGCTTCCCAAGGGAGTGAAATAAAGCTCGAAAACCTCGTCACTCTCGCTTCCTACGTAAACAATTTGCTCATCGTATGGGATTTCATCCCCTCTGCCCGCCTTGATTAGGTCTATTTGGTCGCGCGTTCTTAACTGAGCAAGACGGCGGAATACCAAAATTCCCTCTTGCGTATTGAACTGCGAAATAAGCTGTGTGAAGTTGTAGGTCACACGGTATAATTCATCGTGGTCACAGATTACCGCGCCGCTTTGAACGTAGTCAAGACCGTTTTTACCCTGATAGTCAACGCCGTCAACGTTGGTACAGCCAAGCCAAACCGCCGTGCCTCTGTCGTTTCCGTACCTGTCGATATAATTCGACACCGTGCAGGACTTTAGGTGCATCATATCCGTGCCGCCCTTATCAAGCGACCACTCGGATTTTTGAACCACCATATAATCGGAAATCACCTTTCCCTCCTCGTAGCAGGGGTCGCTCAGGTGCTTCTTAAAATAGTCGTAAAACGGCTCGTCACCCTTTTTCTTCGTTGACGTTATTTTCACCGAGCTTGCGTTTGCATGGCCTATTACCGTAACGTACACGCCCTTTCTTGCCGCCTCGCAAAGCAGGTGGCTCAAGCGGTAATAGCCCGTTTCTTCGTCGTAGTCCTTGTCGTATAGGCATTTTAGCTTGCCGTAGTCCTCGCTTTCTTCGTCAAGGCAAGCGGCAAGCGTGCCGGAGAGGCGGTACGAGGTGAGCGTTATATAAACGTCCTTTTCGGGATACTTGTCCTTATATTGTATCGCCTGCCAAACCATTTGAATTTGCGCAAAGTTCGGGTTGTTTTGAACCTCACCCTTTACGCGAAACGACACGTAAACGCTGACATCCTTGCCGTTTATATTCTCATAGACAACCTCGTTTCGGCTGAGGTAATTGTTGTCCTTAATTGAAATTACCTCGTCGCGCTTGTTTAATTCGTCAACTGAGAGCGGCTTTTCGGGCTTCGGCTTTTCTTGCTCGCCCCCGCCCGTGTCCGTGCTTGTATCCGTGTCACTTCCGCCCGCGGTATCGCTCTCCGTTTCGCCCGACGTATCAGTGTCGGTAGCGGGTGTATTACAGGCAGCCGTTAAAAGCGTTGAAATCAAAATAAGCGCACAAATAAGAAATGATAATATTCTTTTTTTCATTTTTTACTCCGTTGGTGCATCGATTTCCACGATATTGCCCACTTTATTTACAGAGCCGCTTGGGTAAACGAATTTGCCCTTATATACCGAGATTTTAGCGCTGAGATAAAGTGATAAAGAGCTTGCATCGCTGTTTTCACCGATATTTGCGCTCTTAATCAGCGTTGTGCTTGTGCCGATATAGGCAAAGCCGCCGTTTGTCTTGGCGGTGTTACCCTCGCCGTTTAGTGAATCAACGGTAATCTCTGCGCTTCCCGCAATATAAATCGCGCCGCCTGCGGTATCCGTTGAGTTATTATTCAACGTCATCGTGCCAATCTTGCCGCCCTTGAATGCATAAAGGTAGATTGCACCGCCATTACCGCCTGCGCAGTTGGAGCTTGCCTCAACAATGCCGATATCAACCGTTATTGCCGCGCCTCTAATATATAACGCGCCGCCGTAGTTTGTCGTTGCTTCGTTGTTATTTGCGACAATTTCGTTTGCCACAAACGTAGTTGCGGTATTGTAAATATAGATTGCGCCACCGCCTGCGCGCGCCGTGTTGCCGTCAAAGACGTTAGAGGTTATCTTTTCGCCCTTGCCAAGAATAAGTGTGCCTGCGCCCGCGTTGATTGCACCGCCGTTACCGCTTGAAAGTGCGCCATCCTTGGTGTAGCCAAGTGCCTTGTTGCCGCTTGCCGAAATACCGTTTAATGTAAGTGATGCTTCGCCAAGAAGTCCGATACCGCCACCGTGCGATGACTCGTTTTGGTTCAAGGTAAGGTCGGTTATAGTCACCTGTGCGCCCGTTACGTAAAGACCGCCGCCGAAGCCGTTTTCGGAATCCTCCGTCGCTTTGTTGTTGGAAATTTCAACCTCATTTCCCGTAACCGTTGTTGATGCGCCCGTTACGTAAATACCGCCGCCAAGCTTTGCAGTATTGCCGCTTATCTTAGCTTTGGTAATAACAAGTGCATTGCTGCCAACCCAAATTGCACCGCCGTTGCCACTTGCCACGTTTTCAAGGAGCTGTGCGCCCTCTACGGTAAATGATGAGGACGAGTTAACCGCTACTGCACCGCCGTGCTTAGCTTCGTTGCCCTTAAAGACGTCGTTTTGGGAATTATACGTTGATTTCGTTAGGTAAATAACGCCACCGTAGTTGCCTTGGTTGGTGTTATTTATAAAGCTTGAACTGCTTGTATTAACGGTTGAGGTGGTTGAATAAATTGCACCGCCGTTGCCGCTTGATACGCTATCGCTTACAGTACAGCTGTTTATTGTAACCGTCGAGGTATTGATATAGAACGTGCCGCCTGTGCCTGCGCCCGTATTTTCATTGAATATACAGCTTGTAAACACCACGTTGTCAGTCGCGCGCACACCGATAGCGCCGCCGCAGTTACCCGTGTTTTTCTCAAAGGTAACGCCCGAAATTGATGCTTCCGTCTTATAAATATAGATTGCGCCCGCGCCGTATTGGTCTTGCGTTGCAGTTCCCTTATTTTCGGAAATTACGTTGCCCTCTCCGTTAATAATAAGCAAGGTTGCCTCGTTTGCATAGATAAAGCCACCGCTTGGCGCTTCGTTTTCAGCCGCTAAAATTCCGCTAAGGCCCAAGGTTGCGCCGTTTGAAATATAGAATGCGCCGCCGTTTTGCTTTGCACTGTTCAAGGTAAACTCGTTTTCACCGCCGCTTACAGTAGCCACTGAATATCCGACAACCATAAAGCCGCCAACGTCAGCCGTGTTTCCACTTGCCAAAACGCCACTGAAAATTGCTGTCGAGGTTGAGTTGAAGAAGAACGCGCCGCCTTGACCCTTTTCGTAGGTTTCGGTGGTTGTTTCCTCGCCCGTTTCCTCATCGGTCACCGTTTCCGTCACTAAGCAGCCGGTTGCAGTGTTTCCGTTTACCGTTATATTTTCAAATCTCGCATTTGATTTTGAGGTGTACATAACGCCGCCGTTTATCTTAGCCACGTTATTTATAAATGAAGTGTTGCAAGCGTTCAGCTCCGCGCCCGAATAAAGTGAAATTGCGCCGCCGTAAACCGCACTGTTCGAGTCAAAGGTTGAATCTTGGAGCACAAGGTCAGTGTTTGAGGCGTAAATTGCACCGCCGCCGTATTGGCTCTTGGCATTTGAAACGTTTGATTTAAAGGTTACGTAATTTGTTCTTATAGATGAGCGTACAGACTCGTTTCCTGTAATCTCCTCACCCGTTGAAGGGTCAATCGACTTAATTTCGCGTGTGCCGACGTATGCGCAAATTACGCCGCCCTGGCTTGCTGCAATATTGCCCTCGAAAATAACGCCTGCATTTTTTGTGCCGTGAAGGTTAAGATTTGCACCCTCAAGGTAAATTGCGCCTGCGCTTGACGTTTGTGAAACGCTATTTTTAATGCTTGATTCTATTTCACTTGATGAAATTGAAAGCGTTGAAAGCTCCGCCCTTGCAAAGCCGCCTGTGCTTTCTGCTTCGTTTTCGGTTGCGGTTATGTCGGTAAGATACGCGCTTGATTCAGAAAACAGTGCAAGCACGCCGCCGCTTTGTGCTTTGTTTTGAATAAATTCTACGTTTTTAAGCTCCGCGCTTGAAGCGTTTGTCAAATAAATTGCACCGCCGTAGCTTGCAGATTCGTTTGCCTTAAACAATACGCTTGAGCCGTCAAGTGATTTAATTTTTGCTTGGTTGGTAAGGTAAAGCGCGCCGCCCTTGGATTCTGCCACGTTGCCCTCAAATACCACCGTGCCATAGAAATGGATTTCGCATTTTGCGGTAAAGTGTGCAACCGCACCGTTACCGTTATAATTTTTCTTTACGCCCTCTCTATCGTAATTGTCAATAAAGGTTGGCGTTGATTTTTCCGTCTTAAATACTGTGTTATTTTTAAAGGTTACGTTTCCAAGCTCGAAAATCGCGCCCGCGTCCTCTGTCTCCTGTGTGGCGGATGCGGAAATTGCGCCTCCGCGTGCAGCTGAGTTGCCCTCAAAGATTGCTTCCTTAATATCGATTACACGTGCAACCTTATCTGCCTCTGTGTAAGTGCCGTAAAGTGCGCCGCCGCGGTCTGCCGCTATGTTATTTTTAAATTCCGCGTAGTAAACTACAAGCTCGCCACCCGTAAAGATTGCGCCGCCCATTTTGCCGAGCGCTTTATTTTCCTCAAAGAGGGTGTTTCCGTAAATTACAGTCGCGTTATTGTATTGTTGATAGATTGCGCCGCCGCCCTTTGCCGTGTTTCCACGGAAAATAACGTTAATTTCCTTTTTGCTTCCGTCGGGTGAGCCGATATAGTGAATGCCCGAGCCGTTATTTGAGCCGAAGAGTGCGCCGCCGTACGAGGTTGCACTGTTGCCCTCAAACGTACCGCCCTCAATATTAAAGGTGCGAGAGGTGAAGATAGCACCGCCGTAGCTTGCCTCGTTATTTGATATCACGCCGCCGTAAATATTGATTGCACCTATCGAGTAAATCGCACCGCCGTAGCTTGAATCGCGGTAGCCGTCCACTCTTTCATCCTCAGGGGTAGCAGAGGAGTATTTTAGGTTAACCGAGTTGCCCGAAATTTCGCCGCCGTACATATTGAAAATGCCGTCGTCGATAATCATTACGCTGCCGCCAATTAACGTGTTTTCACCCAATGCATATTTCGGGTCAAGCGCGCGCTCGTTTGAAAGCTTCAGGTTGTTTTTAACCGTTGTGCCGTCGTAAATATTAACGGTTGTGCCGTTTAAGAGGAAGAATACCGTGCCGAAAACCTCGCCGCTTACGTTTTCGCGGTTACCGTCAATTGTCACCGTACCCTCGCTCGGCTTTAACGTGAGCTTGGGGAACTTGCCGTTTAAAATTGTGTTTTTGCCGTTTTCGTCCTCACCAAGCACGAAAATATCGCCAAGGAAGTCAGCTCCTCTTGTCAAGGTATAGTCACCGCTTGAGGAAATTTCGGTTTCGCCCAAAACGTAAATTGTGTCGGTAATTTCAATATCGGCTGAAATAAGGATTTTGTCACAGCCGCCCTCAATTCTCGTTTTAAGCTCGTTAAAGGTTGTGGTTGGCGCAATTTCAAAGCGCGCAGAAATTTCCTTGTTTTCCGTTACCGCGCCGCTTGCAGAAAATGGCGTCTCGCCCTCGTACCAGCCAACAAACGTATAGCCGAGCTTGGTTGGCTCTGAAAGAGAGTAAATTCCGTCCTCGGGGAGATTTATCACGGTTTTTTCGCCGTCTATATTAAGTGTAATAGTATATACGATAGGAAGCTTTTCAAGCACCTCTGTTTCCGTTTCACCGCAAAGTGGGCACTCGCGCTTTTGTTCACCCTCGCTATCGCAGGTTGGCTTTATAGTTGTTTGCCACTGACCAAAGGAGTGTCCGCCCTCGTCAAGCGGGTCAATTTCAGCCACGTCATAAACTCCGCAAAGGGTGCACTGTCTTTTCTTTTCACCCGCAGTTGAGCAGGTTGGGTTTACTGAAACCGTCCAATCGCCAAAATCGTGTGCATCCTCGTTTATTTCAAGGGTGCTTTCGTCCTTGTCCTCGCAGTAAACGCAGTCACGCATTTGAAGTCCGTTAGCAACACAGGTCGGCTCAGTGACAGTGTACCAAGCGCCAAAGGAGTGTCCGCCCTCGTCAAGAGGCGTGAGCGTTTCGTATTCGGGCTTTTCGCAATACTCGCAAAATCTTACTCTTTGTCCCTCGACTGAGCAGGTTGGCTCAATTGAGATTTTCCACTCTCCAAAGGAGTGGCCGCCCTCGGTGAGCTTTGGAACTATTGCCTCCTCCTTGCTTTGGCAAAGCGTGCATATTCTTTCCTTTGCTCCGTTTTTGGAGCAGGTTGGCGCCTTTATTTCGTTCCATTCGCCAAAGGAGTGAGCGCTCGGGTCAATTGGCAAGCCCTTGCTCTCTGTTTTTTCACATACTGAGCAGGTGCGCTTTTGCTCACCGATTCCCGTACATGTTGCGCCTGTTACAGTCTCCCACTCGCTAAAGGTATGTGGGGCGTTTGGCTGGAGCATTTTGTCCTCCGTCTCCCCGCACTTATTACAGGTGCGCACGCTCGTGCCATAGTCCTTACACGTTGGCGCCTTTGTTTCTGTCCACTCGCCAAATTCGTGCTTACAGTCGCACGCGCAAAGCATAATAGCGGCAAGCACCGTTACCGTAATTAAAATTAAAGCATATATTTTTTTCATAATTTACTCCTTTATACCATTTTAAAGCCTTTGCCTTGAATGTCGCTTGAGTTTGTTATTATTGTAAATGCCTGTGGGTCTGCTTGCTTGAGATAAACCTTCAAAATTGAAGCCTGTGTGCGGTTAAGCACCGTTATTATCATTTTCTTTTCCTCTTGGGTAAACGAGCCCTGACAGCTTGAAACCGTAGCACCGCGGTGAAGCTTTGTGTGGATAAAATCACAAACCGCCTCGTGCTTAGACGTTACTATGATAAAGCATCTATTCAGGTTTATGCCGTCCATTACGTTATCGACAATAAATGATTTCAGGAGTAGTCCCGTCACCGAGCAAAGGAAGATTGTCATATAATTTTCAAGGCCGTGGAAAACAAACGGGGAAAGTGCCACGATAACCGCATCGGAAATTATAAGCGCGGTGCCGATATTCAGGTTTGTAAAGCGCTTGAAAATCATAGCGATGATGTCCGTGCCGCCCGAGGACGCGCCTTGGCTGAAAAGAATTGCACTTCCTACGGCAATTGCGCCGATTGTGAGGAGCATTTCAAGAAACGGCTCGGTTGTGAAGGTGAAATAAACGCCGTTTTCGTCCTTCATAGGAACAAGATATTCAAGCACGATTACGATAGCGTTTAAAAGCAAGCTTGAATAAACTGTTTTTATGGCAAATTTCTTGCCGAAAATAATTAGCGCAACGACAAGAAGTACGGTATTTAGGATTGACATAATCCAAGATTCCGAAATTAAGCCGCCGAAAACCTCGGCAAGCAAAACCGCAAGGGAGCTGACGCCGCCTATTGTAAAGTGATTTGGGAACTTAAAGAAATAAATTCCTGCCGCTATGAGCGCTGTGCCAAACGTAATTAAAACGTACGACCAAAGCGCGCGGAAAAATTTTGCGCTTTTAGTTTGTGGCAAGGCGTTAACGTCGGGAGTTTCCTTGATTTTTCTCGGCTTCTCCTCTATTCCGTCAAGCCATTTCAGATTTATTTTCTTTTTACTCTTATGCTCGCCCGCGTCCTTTGGCGCATCATTCTTTTCCAAAGAATCCGCATCTGCATTTTCGATATTCAAATCCTTGTTTTCTTCCATACCTGCCTCCTATCGTTGACATTGCGACATAACTTATCTATTTTATTATATAATATTAAAAAAAGTTTGTCAAGTATTGAAAAAAGTGTACCAAGGTGGTAAAATAATTTTAAGAAACTAAGTAAAAAGCGGATTTTTGCGCCACGGTGCATTTGCCGCACGAGGTGAATTATGGAAAAAATTAAGCACCTGCTTACAAAAGAGGGCGAAGCGCTCCTTAACTCGAATACTGTGGACAAGGCATACGAATCCTACTACCCAAGGAAAACCCTTGTGCGCGATTCCTTTTTTTCGCTAAACGGAAAATGGGATTTTAAGTGCGAGGACTTTTCGGGCGAGATAAACGTGCCGTTTGCGCCTGAATCGCTCCTTTCGGGCGTTTGCCGCGTTTTCAAAAACGGCGCACCCCTTGTCTATAAAAAACGCTTTTCGCTTGATGGCGGCTTTAATATCGGACGTGTGATTTTGCATTTTGGCGCGGTTGACGGCGTGGCGGCAATTTACCTGAACGAAACGCTCCTTGGCACTCACGCAGGCGGCTACGACTCCTTTTCCTTTGATATTACAAGTGCCTTAAAGGAAGAAAACGAGCTGACGGTTGAGGTAATTGACGACCTTAACTCCCATATTTACCCATACGGCAAGCAATCGTATAAGCGCGGCGGAATGTGGTACACCCCCATATCGGGAATTTGGCAAAGCGTTTGGCTTGAAAGTGTGCCAAACGAGTATATAAAATCGATAAAAATAGACACAGGGTCGACCTTTGCATCTCTTTTCTTTGATGGAATTTCAACGGGCGCTGTGCTTGTTCATATGCCCGACGGCAAAAAGGTTTACCCAATTGAGGACGGCAAATGCCAGGTAAGCATTGACTCCCCCATTCTTTGGTCGCCCGAAAACCCATACCTTTACAATTTTACCGCGGTTAGCGGACAGGATACCGTACGTTCGTATTTTGCGCTTCGCACGGTTGAAATCAAGGAGGTGGACTCCACCCCTCGAATTTTGTTAAACGGCAAGGCGTATTTCTTCAACGGTGTGCTTGACCAAGGGTACTTCAGTGACGGAATTTACACCCCGGCATCCCCCGACGAATACGCGCGCGACATACTTGCTATGAAATCCCTCGGCTTTAACACCTTAAGAAAGCATATCAAAATTGAACCACAGGAATTTTACTACCAATGCGACAAGCTTGGTATGATTGTTTTTCAAGATATGGTAAACAACGGCAAATATTCCTTCCTTCGCGATACTGCCCTTCCAACAATAGGCATAAAAAACCTACGTGAGAAAAAGCGAACTCAAAGTGAGCGCGACGCGTTTTACGAGGGAATGAAAAAGACGGTAAATCAGCTTTATAACCACCCCTCTATCGTTTATTACACGATTTTCAACGAGGGATGGGGACAGTTTGACGCCGACAAGATGTACTTTTTATTAAAGGAGCTTGACCAAACGCGCATAATTGACTCAACCTCGGGTTGGTTCCAAAAAAACGAGAGCGACGTAAACAGCTTGCACATCTATTTTAAGAAAATTTCAATTGAGGGACAAAAGAAGCCAAGACCCATTATTCTTTCCGAATTCGGTGGATATTCCTATAAAATTGACGAGCATTCCGCCAACTTAGCCAAAACCTACGGCTACAAAAAGTTCACCGACGCCAAGGAATTTGAAGACGCGCTAATCGCCCTTTACGAAAACGAGGTATTGCCCGAAATTAAAAACGGACTTTCGGGCGCAATTTACACACAGCTCAGCGACGTTGAGGACGAAACAAACGGCTTCCTCACCTATGACCGCCAAGCTATGAAGGTTGATATTGAGCGCGTGCGCGCAACGATGCAAAAGGCGAAAATTTAATATTTCCGCGTCAATTTAACTGTTTTTCCTATAAAAAATCACACCCTGTGGCTGAAATTCAACCACAGGGTGATTCTTTTTTCATCACACGAAGTGTGTATATCATCAATGCGTAGCGTTGTATATCACCACGCAAAGCGTGCATATCATCAAAGCTCCGCTTTGTATTTTTCCACCTCATCAAGTGACGGCACGGACATCTGAGCGCCGCGTCTTGTGCAGGCAATTGATGCCGCGCGTGAGCCAAACGCCATTGACTCCTCAATTGTCTTTCCCTTGGAAAGCTCCACGGCAAGGCCGCCCGAGGCAGTATCGCCTGCGGCTGTTGTGTCAACCGCCTTTACCTTAATGCAGGGGTAGATTTTTGCGCCGTCCTTCGTTGCAATTTCGTAGCCCTTTTCGCCAAGCGTTGTAATAACCGTCTTAATACCAAGGTCAAGCAGTGCATCCTTGCCGCCAAGAATTTCAAGCTCCGTTTCGTTTGGCGTTATTATATCTACGTAGGGTAAGTATTTTTTAATTTCCACGCTTGCAGGCGCAGGGTTAAGAAGCACCAAAAGTCCCTTTTCCTTAGCAGACGTCAGTGCATAGCCAACAACGTCGCAGGGGTTTTCAAGCTGAGTTAAGAATATATCGCCCTTCTCTGCCTTTTCAAGGAATTTGTCTATATCGTCTTTTGTGACAAGCGCGTTTGCGCCGCTATCTATAATTATACGGTTTTCGCCCTCTGTAACTACAATTACAGCCACCCCTGTGGATGTATTTGGCACTTTTTTTACAAAATCGGTGTTTACGCCGACACTCTGCAAGCTGCTTAAAAGCGCTTCACCAAACGAGTCCTGACCGACAGCACCGCACATATAAACCTCGCCGCCGAGCTTAGCCGATGCGTACGCTTGGTTTGCGCCCTTGCCGCCCGCATTTGTCATAAAATCACTGCCCTTTATGGTTTCACCGCCGACGGGCATATACGGCGCATTTATAACAAGGTCGTAGTTTAAGCTTCCAACAATAAATATTTTTTTCATATTATCTCCTTATAGCACCACTTTGCTAACGTACTAATATAATTATATAGTAAATTCCAAAAATCTTCAAGCACTACTTGACAAATATAAAATAAAATATTATACTTGCTAAGGATTTTATTTTAGGAAAGGAGCTTAAAATGAAGGAAGCAAACGAAAAAAGAGCGCGCCACGCCTCGTTTAGGGAGCTTTTGGTGCAAATTCGACTTCGCACGTTTAATTTTATTAAGCGCAACGTCGTTATGGTTATCGCACTTATCTTAGCTGTCGCAACCTGCTTTATCGTCCCACCCGACAAAGAATATCTTTCATATTTTGATTTTAAGACACTCTCCTGCCTCTTTACCGTTTTGGCGGTTGTTTGCGCGCTTAAAAACATCAAGTTTTTCTACATAATTGCAAGGAAAATAGTTTCCGTTTTCAAAACCGCGCGCATCTCAGTCCTTGTCCTTGTTTATATTACCTTCCTTGGCTCAATGCTTATCGCAAACGATATGGCGCTTTTGACGTTTTTGCCGCTTGGCTTTTTCGTGCTTCACTCAACGGGCAAGGAAAAATATATGCCGTTTACCTTTATTATGCAAAATATCGCGGCAAACCTTGGCGGAATGCTTACCCCGTTTGGAAATCCGCAAAATTTGTACCTTTACTCATTTTTTAAAATCCCCACGCTTGAATTTATGGGAATTTTGCTTCCCACGTTTGTCCTCTCCGTTTCCCTTATCACCGTTTGCTGTCTTGTTTTTGTCAAGGGCGAGGTGCTTGAAATCAAAAACGAGGACGTAAAGCTTCCGCGTGTGCGCACAATAATTTACATTTTGCTTTTCGGACTTTCAATCCTTGTTGTTTTCCGCGGTATTCCTTATATAATAGGTCTTATTTTAGTGCCGCTTGTCCTTATTTTTATGGACCGTCGGGCGCTACTTAAGGTTGACTACCCACTGCTTTTAACCTTTGTTTTCTTCTTCATTTTCGCAGGAAATATGGCAAGAATTGACGCGGTCAAGGACTTTTTCGGCTTCTTGCTCGAAAAGAACACGCTCATTTTCTCCACCCTTTCCTGTCAGCTTATAAGCAACGTGCCAAGTGCGATTTTGCTCTCGCAATTCACGGAAAATTACCGCGAGCTGCTTATCGGCGTAAACATCGGAGGCGTCGGCACGCTCATCTCCTCACTTGCAAGCTTAATCACGCTTCGCGAGTATATCAGCCACAACCCCCGTGGCACTATCAAATATATCCTTAAATTCAGCGCGTTCAACTTCGGCTTCCTTGCCGTCCTGCTTGGATTTAACGTGCTTTGGCTTTGGATTTTCTAACATCGCGGTGATTAACCAATCCCTCCGTCACCTTCGGTGCCACCTCCCTTTGCACAAAGGAGGCAAGGGCTTCCTTGCCGTCCTGCTTGGATTTAACGTGCTTTGGCTTTGGATTTTCTAACATCGCGGTAATTAACCAATCCCTCCGTCACCTTCGGTGACACCTCCCTTTGCACAAAGGAGGCAAGGGCTTCCTTGCAATTTTGCTTGGATTTAACCTTTTGTGGTTGCGGATTTTCTAACATCGCGGTAGTTTACCAATCCCTCCGTCCCCTTCGGTGACACCTCCCTTTGCACAAAGGAGGCGAAAAGTTCCTTGCCGTCCTGCTTGGATTTAACGTGCTTTGGCTTTGGATTTTCTAACATCGCGGTGATTAACCAATCCCTCCGTCAC
>JAZREL010000022.1:0-48769 GCA_045660785.1 Eubacteriales bacterium
GCGGTGACGTTACGCCCGATCCAAAACCCGAACCTGAGCCAGAGCCAGAACCTGAGCCGGAACCCGAGCCGGAACCCGAGCCGGAACCTGAGCCGGAACCTGAGCCGGAGCCGACAAAGCCAACACCCGAAACCTTGAACATCATCAAGGACGGAAAGAGCGACTACGTAATCGTTTACCAAAATAACGATATTTGCAAAAAGTACGCCGAGCAGTTAAAAACACACATCAAGGAAAAATACGGCGTTGAGCTTCAAACGTACAGTGAAAGAAAGCGCCCTGACACGGTTGAGCACGAAATTGTCATTGGCAGATGCCACGAGGACATCAAGTTTGTGCGCGATGAAATAGGCGACTCGAACGATTTTGCCATCACCGTTTTGGGCAACGACCTTGTGCTTTATGCACCAAACGACTACCTTTACGGCTATATGACGGCGATTGCAAAGCAAAAAATCTTTGCAGGCGGCACCGAGCTTATAGTTGAGCCCGAGGATTCAATCACGCTTGCAACCTCAGCCGATAAGGACAAAAACTACGCCGAATACTTAAAAGAGCAGGGCAGCATCAACCTTGACAAGCTCCTTCTTCTTTTCGAGGAAGCGACCTACACAAGCTCCGACGGCACACAAATGCCATACAGGATTTACGTTCCTTCCGATTATGACCCAAGCAAGCTTTACCCCGTTGTGACAATTTTGCACGGCGCGAATGATCGCGGAAGCGACAACCAAGCACAGCTTAGAAATATGGTAAATGACCTTTTCAACCAAAAGGATTCAAAATATATCGATGCAATCATAGTTTGTCCGCAATGTCCGTCGGGTCAGCAATGGGTTGACACACCGTGGAAGAACGGAAATTACAGCGTTGAGAGCGTGCCCGAATCAAACGAGCTTAACGCGGCATACGAGCTTGTTGAGTGGACAAAATACAACCTCTCAACCGACCAAAACCGTTATTACATTATGGGCATTTCAATGGGTGGCTTCGGCACTTGGGATATGATTATGCGCCACAGAGAAAGCTTTACCGCGGCAGTTCCGCTTTGCGGCGGCGGTGACGTTTCGTACGTTGAATATCTGAAGGATTTCCCAATTTGGGCACTTCACAGCTATAACGATTACGACGTGCCGTATTCCAAAACGCGCCAGCTTTACGAAGCTTTCATGGCACTTGGGCTTGACACCTTTGTTTTCGAGGAAAGAAACTCCGGACACAACGTTTGGGGTTATGCGGGACAAAGCACGGATATTGCAGATTGGCTTTTCTCACAAGGAGTAGAATAAAAAATAAAAATAGCAAGCCACACGGCTTGCTATTTTTGTATATTAAAGATTTTATTTTGCTTTCTTTGTCTTTGGCTTTCTTAAAATATAGAAAACAAGTGCGATGGAAAGGCCAACGGCGATTGCGACAACGAGGTCGAAAACTATTGTTAAAATGAAGGTTACAAGCAAAACGATAACGTCGGTCATTTTTTCGTTTTTCACAATCTTTATAAAGTGCTTATACTCGCACATATTGTAAGCGACCATTAAAAGCACCGCCGCGATAACGGGCATAGGGATGAATTTTGCAAGCGGCATCAGGAAAAGAAGCACAAGGCAAAGGGTTATCGCGTGTACCATACCCGAAATTGGGGTTCTGCCGCCGTTTTTTACGTTTGCTGACGTTCTTGCAATTGCGCCCGTTGCGGGGATACCGCCGAAAACGCCCGATGCGATGTTGCCAAGGCCTTGGGCAATAAGCTCCGTGTTTGAATTGTGGGTGTCGCCAATCATTTTGTCGGAAACAACACACGAAAGGAGTGACTCGATTGCGGCAAGAATAGCAATTGTAAACGCGTTTGGAAGAAGTGAAATAATTCTGTCAAGTGAAAGCTCGGGCACGCGCACCTTGGGTAATCCTGCGCTGATTTCGTAAAGGTCACCTATTGTGAGTGCGTTCAGGTTGAAAATTGCAACCGCGAGTGAGCCAAGCACAACAACGATTAACGAAGCCGGCACCTTTTTAAGAAACTTAATCTTTGGCAAAAGGAAGAGAAGCAAAAGTGAAACCGCGCCAACAAGGAAGCCAACGGGGTTAAACGTGCCAAGGTTGGCGGCGAGCGCCTCAAGCTTTTCAATTGCTTCAACGGGGCTGTGTGCGCCGTAGGACATACCGAAAAAGTCCTTAAGCTGACCTATAACAATTGTAACGGCAATGCCTGCGGTAAAGCCGACGGTTATTGTCGTTGGGATAAATCTGATAAGTGAGCCAACGCGCAAAAGACCGAAAATAATAAGAATAATACCGGCAAGGATTGTGGCAATGATAAGTCCGTCAAAGCCCTCAGTTGCGATAATTCCCGCAACGATGGTTGCAAATGCGGCGGTTGGGCCCGAAATATTTACGCGGCTACCACCAAAAAATGAGATAACAAAGCCCGCAAAAATGGCGGTGTATAAGCCCTGCACGGGCTCAGCACCCGAGGCAATGGCAAGTGCAATAGACAAGGGAAGTGCGATTATAGCAACAATAATTCCCGCTATAATATCGCTGACAAGCTTCTTTCCACTATAATTTTTAAACGAGGAAAAGAGCTTCGGCGCAAAAAGGCGTGTTTTTTTCTTTTTCATAATTTTCTCCGTTAGGCGCTACCGGTTTGGCATCGCAAAAAATAATAACGTAAAGAATTATACTCCCGTAAAATGAGTTTGTCAATAATAAATGTAAATTTATTAAAATAATTACACAGCGCACGATTTTGTGGTATAATTAAGGTATGCTGCGGCTAAAATTTTACTTTTGTGAGGAATTATGGAGCTACTAAAATACGTAAACGCGAAAATGGGCACAAAATCAAAAATGGAGCTGTCAACGGGAAACACGTTGCCGCTTACTCAGCTTCCGTTTGGAATGTGCGCATTTTGTCCACAAACAAGCACACCAAAGGAAACGCCAACTTGGTTTTTTGACCCCGAAAAGGACTTTTTAGAGGGTGTGCGCTTAACACATCAGCCAAGCCCTTGGATTGGAGATTACGGCACGTTTTTGTTTTCCTTGACACATAAAATTTCATCGCGTCCAACTAAGCAAAAAACGCAAAAACAGACACTCCACCCGCATTTTTTGGAAATTTCTTATGAAAACGGCGATAAAATCGCACTAAGCCCAAGTGAGCGCGGCGGCGCGTTTTGCGCGGAATTTTCGGGCGGCGAGGGTTATTTCAGTATCTACGGTATTTTAGGAAGCACAACCTTTGAAATTAAGGACGCTTGCTTATATGTAACAAATGATTACACCGAAAAAAGCGATGCAAAATCCTTTAAAATGCACGCCATTATCCGCTTTGAAGGGGACGACCTTCGCGGCGCGATAATAGAAAACGGCGCTTGCCATATTCCCGTAAGGGGCAAAGCACTTTTTGGCAAGCTTGCAATTTCATACATTAGCTATGATATGGCAAAATTAGAGCTTGAGCGCGTGCAAAGCTACGAAAAAACACTCGAAAACGCGACACGTGTGTGGGAAAATTACCTTTCTCGCATTGAAATTGAAACTGAAAACGAGGAGCAAAAGGGGATTTTCTATTCCTGTATGTACCGCGCGTTTTTGTTCCCACATATGGCGCACGAAATAGATGCACAGGGCAAGGAAATTCACTATTCACCGTTTCTCGGTGAGGTAAGACCCGGCGCGCGCTACACCGACTACGGCTTTTGGGACACCTACCGCACCTCAATTACGCTTTTTGCAACGGTTGCAAGGGATGAACTTGAAAAAATGATGCAGGGCTTTGCCTCCGATTACGAGGAGGGTGGCTACCTTCCGCGTTGGACCGCACTTGGCGAGGTTGGCTGTATGCCAAGCACGTTAATTGACGGCGCAATTGCCGAGGCGGTAGTACACGGTATTGGCTCGCGTGAGCTTCACGAAAAGCTCCTTGACGGCATGCTTCACCACGCGACGGTTGAATCGAAAAATGAGCGATATGGGCGAAAATGCCTCGGGGAGTATCTGAAATACGGCTACGTTCCCTACGATAGCGCCCACGAAAGCGTGAATTTAACGCTCGACTTTGCGTATGGTGACTGGTGTATTGCCAAGGTTGCCGAGTCACTTGGCAAGGATGAGATAGCAAAGGAGTATTTTAAGCGCGCCCAAAGCTACAAAAATCTATACGACAAGGAGCGCGGCCTTTTCGTTGCCAAGGATAAAAACGGCGCACCGCGCGCGGATTTCGACCCGTTTGTGTGGGGATATGACTACACCGAAAGCGGAGCGTACCAAAATGCCTTTGGCGCACCGCACGCGCTTGACGAAATTGCAAATATGCTCGGCGGAGGTGACAAGGCAATAGCAAAATTAGACGAAATTTTTGAAACGCCACCGATTTTTAAGCACGGCAGATACGGCTGTGAAATTCACGAAATGACGGAAATGGCAAAAGCACCCGAGGGTCTTGGCCAATGCGCAATTTCAAATCAGCCATCGTTCTCCTTGCCATTCCTTTATGCCTTTTACGGCGCAAAGGAAAAGAGCGATTACTACGTAAAAAAGATTGCCACGGAGTGCTTTACGCGTGACTCCTACCCCGGTGATGAGGACAACGGCTCAATGAGCGCGTGGTATATCTTTGCCACAATAGGCAAATTCCCCACCTGCCCCGGCAGCGGCATATTTACCGAAACAACACCGCTGTGTAAATTTAAAATCAATGAAAAGTAAGGAGCATTTATGCTACATAATTTAACTGTAAAAAAAGATATACGCTCGTTTTCGCTCTCGGCAGAGAATGTGGGGGGAGAGAAGGGCAAGGGCGGTATGGCTACCGAGGGTAGCGCGAAAAATGCCGCACGCGAGCTTGGTCAGGGCTGGAAGGTGAACCCGTACGTTGTTATAAGACCGCACGAAAATTACAAGCTTGCCGAGATTTTTGGGCAAGGGGCTATAAAGCATATTTGGATTGTTGATAGCTCCTCCGAGCCGCGCCAAACGATTTTGAGAATCTATTTTGACGGTCAAGAAAAGCCGAGCGTGTGCGTGCCGCTTTACGACCTTTTCTGCAATGCAAATCACCTTGAATTTGCGCAGATAAATTCCTTGCCGATTACCTATAACCCACGCAGGGGAATGAATTGCTACTTTGAAATGCCGTATCGAGAAGGCTTCAAAATAGAGGTGGAAAACCTCGGCAGTGAGGAAATAATGCTTTACTACCAAATTGACTGTGAGGAGAAGAAAATCGAGGAAAATTCGCTCTATTTCCACGCACATTTCAACCGCAAAAACCCACTTCCATATATGGAAAATTACACTATACTTGATAAAATCAAGGGAAACGGCGTGTACGTTGGCACCTATATGCATTGGGGCGTGAAGTCAAACGGCTGGTGGGGTGAGGGCGAAATCAAGTTCTATATCGACGGCGATGAAAAATTCCCATCAATTTGTGGCACAGGAACAGAGGACTATTTCGGCGGCGCATACAATTTCGAGGTTGACGGCAAGTACGTTGCGTTTTCAACGCCTTACCAAGGGCTTTCAAAAACAGGCAACACAGACCAAACCTATAACTGCCAAAAGTATTTTGATATGTATAGATTCCATATAACCGACCCTGTGTATTTTAAAGAGGACTTAAGGGTGACAATTCAAGCGCTTGGATGGCGCAGCGAGGGACGGTATTTGCCGCTTCAGGACGATATTTCCTCGGTTGCGTATTGGTATAGCGATTCACTCGAGGGCGAGGACTTCAATTTTACAAAAAATGACCTTGAAATTATAAATTAGTAATAAGCTTGGCGCGCCTAAAAAAGCAGGCGCGCCTTTTTGTATGCAATAAAGCAAATTCATCGGTATGCTTGGAATGACAATATCACCTGCGTACGCAATCACTGTAGGGGAGGCAACCTGCCTCCCGCTCAAACGGTACGTACCAAACAAACGGGAGGGGGGTATGCAAGGCGTTGCCTTGATGATATACACCTGCGGTGATGATATACAATGCTTCGCATTGGTGATATGCACACTACGTGTGATGATATACAACCTTCGGTTGATTATTGTAGGGGCAACCATTGGTTGTCCGTCGGAGAAGGGATGCCGAGGCGTCATCCCCTACAAATAACCGCGCAAACGGACGTCGCTCGGGATGACGCAATACGTCCAAGATCCCATCGCTTCGTTTCGGGATGACGTTCTCGGCTTACCGTTTGCCGTTTGTTTTTCGCGGACGAGCAATGCTCGTCCCTACGAATAATTGTTCATTTATGCGTTGTTCCTCGCGTTTTGTCGCATATATCGTTTGTGTTTACGAAAAAAAGCCCACTCCCCTGCAAATCAATTCATTGCGCCGCGCGATTTTGTTCACAATTTATTTAATTGACAAATATTGTATAATGTTATATAATATAATTGCGGATTAGGCGCTTTTATATGGGCGCTATCACGATAAAGCTCAAAAACACAGGAGAGAATATGAAGAAAAGAGCATTACTATTTTTATTTTTGATACTTGGGGTTATTTGCCTTATTTGTGCGTGCGGCACGGGTGGGACGGACACGTCCTCGGGCACTGACACAAGCACACAAACGGGTGACACCTCAACCGATACGGGTGAGGCATCATGCAAGCAGCATATACTTGCAATTTATCCGGCTGTTGAGCCAACCTGCACTCAGCCCGGTCTTACCGAGGGAAAATATTGCGGCAGCTGCGGCAAGGTGTTTATTGTGCAGACCATAATTAAAAAGCTCGGCCACGACGAAATCACCGTTGACTACAAGGAGCCAACCTGTGAGAGCGACGGTCACAACGCGGGCACACGCTGCCAAAGATGCGGCGAGGGCTTTGAGGGTGGCGAAACACTCCCTGCGTACGGCCACGAGGAGATAAAGGGTATTGCGGTTGCGCCAACCTGCGCGGGAGCGGGCAAGACAGCGGGCTCAAGCTGTGCAACCTGCGGCAAGGTTATTTCTGAGTCGGTTGAAATCCCTGCACTCCCACACAGCGAGGTGAAAACTGAATATAAGGCGCCAACCTGCTCTGAGTTTGGCACAACGGGCGGCTCACACTGTGCGGTTTGTGAAACGGTTATAAAGGCACCTGTTGAAATTCCAACACTTCCACACACAGAGGTGCCAAACCAATATAAGGCGCCATCGTGCGAAGAGCCCGGCTACATAGGCGGTACACGCTGTGGCGTTTGCGCAACAATGATTGTAAAGGGCGAGGAAATTGCACCTCTTGGACATACTGAAATTTCACTTACTGGCTACGCCGCATCCTGCTCAAAGCAAGGTCTTAGCGACGGTAAAAGATGTACCACCTGCGGCGAGTTTACCGTGCCACAGCTTGTTTTGAATAAGCTTAGCCACAACGAAATTGTAACAAAGGCCATAGCGCCAACCTGCCAAAGCGTTGGCTATACAGAGAAAAGACAATGCTCGGTTTGTAATGAAATCACTGCGGAAAGCAAGGAAATTCCAAAGACGGGACACACAGAGGTTATTGACAAGGCAGTGGCGGCAAACTGCTCCGAAACGGGCCTTACTGAGGGTAAGCACTGTGCGGTTTGCAACACCGTTATTGTAAAGCAAGAAACAGTAGCAAAGAACTCCGAGCACGTATTTGAGGAGTTTGCAACTGTTACAAAAGCACCGACAACGTCCTCAAGCGGCTCAGGCACACACAAATGCACAAAATGCCAAAAGAGCGTGAGCGTTACCTTCCCGAAGCTTTCCTCGAACAAGCTTACAACAAATGATATTTATTCTATCGAAACAGATATATACAACCCTGCATACGTAAACAGATGGAAGCTTTTCGACGGCTCGACAAAGACGGATGGACTTTGGTCACCCGGCTCGGAATGGTTCGGAAACAAGGGCGATATTTTAACGATAACCTTAGACCAAGAAATGACAATTTCCAAGCTTGTTATGTATAGAACCGGTAACGGAACGTATGCAACGGTGAGAATTAAGGACGCATCAGGCAACGTAACGTATCAGACAAGCGACTATGCAAACGGCGGTGACGCTTACGGCGGAAACGCACAGAAGAAGGAATTTTTCTCGGGCAAGAGCTACAAGGGCTACACAATCGAGATTGAAATTACAGGTCTTAAGTGGGAAAGCGCACTTACCTACAAGGTTGCGGAGCTTGAAATTACCGCAGCTAAAAACGACACAAGAATTAAGCACACTCACGTATATAGAGAATTTATCGAGGTTGGCAAGGTAGCAACCTGTCAAGCAAACGGCATTGATGTTTACGAGTGCTTCTGCGGTGCTAAGAAGGAAATTTCAACACCTAAGGCAGACCACACGTACGAATATATCGCAGAGATAAGAAACGTTTCCTGCGAAATCGGCGGCAGAATAGTTTACGAATGTGAGTGCGGCGAGAAAAAGACGGTAACGTCCGAGCCGATGGGTCACTCCTACAACAAGCTCGTTGAATACAAAATCATTCCGACGGTTGCAAACTCAGGCAAGGCAACCTTCAAATGCATACATTGCTCGCTCCGTGAGGAAAGAGCGCTCTCAATCCTTCCTTTAGAGGAAATTAACTACCTTCGCGTTGACTCCGTGGCTGACGGCAAGGTAGTGCTTAAGTTTAATATGTACGAGGAGCTTCCTTCATTTGAGGTAAGATACTCGACAAGCGAAATCACAAGCCAAAATTACGAGAAAGCAACGGTTATTACTCCAAATATCTCGGGCGAGGCACTTATCACACTTATTTTAGACCTTGAGGTTGATTTAAGTAGCGGAATTTACGTTGCGGTAAGACCGTACGTTGGCACAAACTACGGTGAAATTGCCACAATTCGCGTTGGCGGCGACGGCGAAATTCCAATTGATTACGACAAAGCTCAGGTTTACCACGGTGAGGTGTTAAACTCCTTCAGAGCTATGTTTGATAACGACGTTTCAACAAAGCTTGGCAGAATTTTCACCGATTCAAACGATACGGTAATTTACGGCTCACTCCTTCGTCCTATCGTTGACCTTGAGTATATGCACTACGTTTCCAAGGTTAAGCTCTTCTATGATGCTTCAGGTAAGACCGTAACGGTTAGATGGAGCGAAAACGCCGTTGACTTTATGGCAGAAAACGGCGAGTGGGACGGCTACAAGGTTATCACCACAACCTCTGGCTGGAACGAGATTGAAATTGATGCAACCATCAGATATTTCCAAATTGTATTTACAGATAGCGAAGCTCCCTGCGAGGTAGAGGCGTACGGCTTCCAATGCGGCGACGGTGATGAAATTTCCACCTATAAGAGAGAAAAGCCAACGGTTGGCGACCTTATCGGTATGTGCGGCTTCGTTGCTTCAGGCGGCGGTAACACACCTATCGACTCCGTAATTTGCACAACAGTGCTTCGTGAGTACCACAACTTCGGTTGGTCATACGTGGCAAGCAAGTACGGCGAAAAGGCATCAGTATTCTTAGGCGAAAGCAACTGGATGGGTAACTTCGAGAAGCAATACCGTGATTACAAGGCGGCAGGACTTAACGTAATTCCTTGTATTCAGTGGAACCTTGGCAACGGAGAAACCATTTCATATAAGGTTGACGAAAACGGCTTGCCAATCCGTCAAAACGGCGCACTTGTAAAGGCAACCTTCTGGGAGCGCTTTGACCCGAATACATATTTCGTATTTGCGGACAACGTATTCTCATTCTCCGCACGCTTCGGCAGAAACAACACGGCTGAGCTTCTTGCAATTGCAAAAATGCACAGCGGCGACTCAAGCGTTACGGTTGGTCAAGACACAATTAATTGGATTGAGCTTGGTAACGAGCCGGAGGGCTCCTGGAACGGTATTCACAATTACCTCTCAGCTTATATGCTCGCGGCGGCAACGTCGGCAGCTTACGACGGACACTGCTCCACAATTCCTACACCAAGCGAGGGTGGCTACCACTTAGGCGGTAAGAATGCTGACCCAACGATGAAGTTTGCAATGGCAGGCGTTTCGGGCGTTAGCAACGAATATATCACCGCGCTCATTTATTGGATGAAGGCGAACCGTGATGACGGAAAAGCTGCATTTGACGCGTTTAACGTTCACCACTATATGACAAAGGAAATCACATTGCCAAACGGCTCAACGGCTTACGTTGGCATTTCCCCTGAGGAAGCAAAGATTGACGAGGTGCTTTCACAGCTCGTTGAGCTCAGAGATAAATACTATCCTGAAAAAGAGGTTTGGATTACCGAGTTCGGTTGGGATACAAACCAAAGCTATTCAACGGCAACCTCATCCCACGCGTACGGCGAATACACGGGCAGACAGGTTCAAGCAATGTGGCTCACCCGTGCGTACCTCATTTTCTCCGCTTGCGGTCTTGACAAGGCAGATATGTATATGTGCGAGGATGCAGGCATTGAGGAAACGTCAACAGGTAAGTACGGCACCTGTGGCGTAATAGCTTACGAAAAGAACGAAAAGGGCGAAACGGTTGAGGTTAAGAAGGATTCTTACTACTACCTCTACACCTTGAAAAATGCTCTTAGCGACTACACCTTTGACTCCAAGGTTGAAGCGTATGACGAAAACGTAATGATTTACAGATTCACAACAAGCGAAGGCAAGGAAGCATACGCGGTTTGGTGCAAGACCTCAGACGGCACAAAGGTTGATGACTATCAGCTCAGAATTGATGGCGAGCGCGCAACTGTAATCGAGGCGGTTTACGGCGACATCGACGGCGTAAAGACAGAGGTTTTGGCTGACGAATATAACTACGTTTCAGTAAACGTAAGCGAAAACCCAATCTACGTAATAGTAGACTAAAATCAATAAAGCGGGGAAGAGAAATCTTTCCTGCTTTTTTTATGGGGTAAAGTCACCAACCAAGCTCGGTTGCATCGCTCCCACCTTCGTTTTCGTGCGCTTTTGCGCGCTTGAAGATGTGCTCACTACTGCGCTTTAGTGCGGCTTGAAAGAATTCGTCAGTGTCGAAACTTACCATATCGTCGCTCTTGTCGCGGTTCCAAGTGAGCAAGGTGGCGTAGTGCGACTTGTATTTATCGCCCTTTGAAGCAATATAATGGCTTAAATCGTCTATATATCGCTTGTGGCTTATCGGAAATTTCGCCTTAAAGCTCTCAAATTCCTCACTTGTCAGCTTCACGTTTTCAAAAACACCGTATATCTCTTTATTATTGTTCTTATTATTAATTATTTCTTTCCTTTCTTCTTTTTCTCTTTTGCTTCTTTTCTCTTTGTCGTCTTTCCTTTCTTCGCTTTCGTTCCGCTTTCGTTCCGTCCTCGTTCCACCAATGAATTTAGAAAGTGCGCTCGGGTCAATAGATATAAGGGTTTTGCGGTGTTCCGACTTTGTTCCTATTACGTTCTGCTTTTTGAAATTATCAAGAATTCTCACTACCGTGGTTTGAGGAATTTTTAATTCGTTTGATATTTTTCTTATGCTCGTTACCATTTCTCCGCGCTTCAGCTCCGTTTGCTTGCCTTCCCATAGTATGTAGCCACCGTCGTTAAACGACACGTGAGAAAGGACGCAAACCAAAACGCCAATATGATATGCGTCCTTGCAAATAGACTCGTTTTCCAAAAAGCACCGCGGTATCATTATAAATCCGTTCATATAAGCCCCCCTTTTTTTACTTTACACGTAAATTATAAAATAAAAAAAGCGGTACGGCGCGGTACAGCTTTGCGGAATTTGCAAAAATTCTGCGCCGATTTTTTATTTTATGTGAAGCGCCTAATTGACCTTGCACCGCATATTTAGCTTAAATTAAGGGAAGAAAAATATAAAAGAGAACACAATTCGTTGACAACGTGCTGATTTTGTGGTATAATTCCGCAAGCAGTGCGATTTTGCACAAATTTCTTCATTTTGCGAGGCGTTATGGTTTGGGGAAGCTTTGGCTGGTGCCATATTTTATCACTTCTATTGGGCGCGGGCATAATAGTCGGCTTGTATTTTTTATTGAGAAATAAAACGACAACGGTTAAAACCGTGGTGCTTGGCGTTCTTTCATTTTCGGGTATTGCCGCTATAATTTTCAATCTTTGCGCTTGGGGCTCACCAATTGAATATTTGCCGTTCCATCTTTGCTCCTTAAATGCGCTCGTTTTGCCATTTGCGGTGTTTACCAAAAGCAAAATCTTAAATAACCTGTTACTTCTTTGGTCAATCGGCGCATTCTTTGCACTTGTTGTAAATACGGCACAGGCGAATTTTGAAATATTTTCGCTAACGTTCCTCTTTTATTTTTTCCCGCACGTATTCGAGCTTGGAATTCCTATTCTTATGTTCCTCTTGAAAATGACGAAAAAGGAAATCAAGTACGTTTTTTCAACGGTAGCGATTACCTTTTCTTCATATACGGTTATTCATTTTATCAATCTTGCAATAAACAGATATACCGAAAAGCACGAAATCTTAAACAGCACAGGGGAGATAGTTCGCGTGAACTATATGTATTCAATAGAGCCAACAAACCCCTTGCTTGACGTGTTTTACAAAATAATACCGCATCAATATTGGTATATGTATCTATCTATAATAGTAATTGCAATTTTCCTCGGTCTTGTATATTTAAACAATATAATAAATTTCGCAAAAAGCAGACGAAATGAGATGAATAAAAAATCAAAATAAAGAAAAAATAAAAAAGTATTGACAAGCGATATAAAATTGTGTATAATTGAATGGCAAACTACGAAACGGCGGTTTGTGCAACCTTGGTTGCGTACATTTGGAGATGTACTCAAGTGGCCGAAGAGGCGCCCCTGCTAAGGGTGTAGGTCGGGATAACCGGCGCGGTGGTTCAAATCCACTCATCTCCGCCAAAACAAAAAGACAGGTCTTGTGCCTGTCTTTTTGTTTTGCCGACGTAGTGTTGTTTTCAGCCGCCCTTTGTGGCTTTGCCGCAAATGTGGTGCATAAGCGCGGCGAAGGGCGCCGTCTGCTTGCAAGTGAGCGCCCCGACGCAGATGTTTTTCCTTGGAAAAACCCTCCACTCATCTCCGCATTTTCGCTATTGTTATCTGACAGGTCTTGTGCCTGTCTTTTTGTTTTGCTGATGCAGTGTTGTTTTTGCTTGCTAAAACCCTCCACTCATCTCCGCATTTTCGCTAACTTTTATATGACAGATCTTGTGCCTGTCTTTTTGTTTTGCCGATGTTGTACGTGTTAAAAAAATGACACAACATGCACATTGACAAAATAATACAAATAAGATATAATAAAATAAGAGTTTGAACAGAAACGTTAAAGGAGCAAGCATGAATATAAAAGATATCAAATTGGTTGTTTGGGATCTTGATGAAACATTTTGGGACGGAACAATTAGCGAAGGCGAAATAAAACCTATAAACGAAAATATAACTCTTTTGAAAAATCTCACGGATGCCGGAGTTGTAAACTCAATATGTTCAAAAAACGATTTTGATGTGGCAAAAAACAAGTTGATCGAAATGGGGATTTGGGAATATTTTGTTTTTCCTTCTATTTCTTGGGAGTCGAAGGGCTTTCGTGTAAAGCAAACAATAGAAGCTATGAAATTAAGAGCTCCAAATGTTTTGTTTATTGATGATAATGTTCAAAACTTAGAGGAGGCAAAAAACTTTTGTGAGGGAATAATGACACTTCTTCCAAGTGAGATTCCATCTCTTTGTAAAATGGCAAATGATGCAGATAAAAAGGATGTAGGACACAAAAGACTTGCGCAATATAAGCTTTTGGAAAGTAAAACAGAGGCACAAAGCAGTTTTTCCTCTAATGAAGAATTTTTGTTCTCGTGTAATATAAGGGTGAATATTGATTATAATTGTGAAAAGGAAATTGACCGTATTCACGATTTGGTTATGCGCAGTAATCAGTTAAATTATACCAAAAACAGACAAAGCAAGGAGGAACTTGAAGCATTAATCAAATCAAACGATGTCAAATCCGGATTCGTTAGTGCTTCAGATAACTTCGGTGAGTATGGAATAATTGGATTTTTTGCAATACGAGATAACAAGCTTATTCATTATACATTCTCATGCAGAACGCTTGGAATGAAAATTGAACAATTCGTATATTTCGAAATAGGATGTCCTATGCTTGATGTCGTTGGAGAGGTAGTAACCGAATTAAATGACAATGAAAGACCCGCATGGATAAACCAAGAAAACATTGAAGCGAAAAACACAGGCAAAGCAAGCGCGAATGGAAAAATTCTACTTAAGGGCCCTTGCGATATGTTGCAAATATTTGCTTTTATTCAAGAAAATGCAAGCATTAGCACGGAGTTTACATATACAAATGATGATGGCGTTTCGATAGAGGGCCATAACCATACGTCTCAAATTGTAACGGCACTGTACGCGAGCGAAGAAAGAAAGCAAGAAATTTTATCAGATGTTGATTTCTTCGATAAGGATATGTTAAGCACCTCGATCACCTCGGAAAAGTATGATTTTGTAGTGCTTTCAATGTTAACTGATGGAAATCTTGGAATTTACAGAAAAAAAGGCAGCACGGAGGAAATTGCTCTTTGCGAAGGATATTATGATTTAACGGATGAAAAAAACAGACAAGCTTATAAGGAAAAGTCAATTTTTACATCAAGCATAACCTTCACGGATGAAAATTTAGAAACCTTTGCAAAAAAATATGAGTTTGTAAAAAAGAGTCCTGAAAAAACAGTTTCCAACTTGGATAAAATTCGTAATTATCTTGACAGCGAAACAACGCTTGTTTTGCTCTTGCCTCCGGAAAAGGAGTTTAAAAAGAAATGTCTTGAATCTTACGTTGGCAGGCATCTTGATCACATTGAGATGAACAAACAAATTTCATCGTGGGCGGCGGACAAGAAAAATGTTATATTAATTCCACTTACAAAATATATAAAGAGCAATGCTGATTATAGAGATACCATTACTCACTTTGATAAAAGAGTTTATTACGAGCTTGCTTATGATTTGGTAAACGTTTTCAACAAGGATGATGAGCAAATTATCAAGGTGAAAGGGAAATCTGCGCTTTTAAAGGCGAATATATTACGGGTATTTAGAAAAATAAAACGAATTTTGTTTCGCAAATGAAAATTGCGCAAATTGAACGTCAAAAAAGGACTCCTTTGGGAGTCCTTTTCTGTGCGCCATTACCGTGGCGCCGCGGTGCCGTTTAGGCATATTTTGAGGAGAGTAAATTATGCTTTCTTTTTGCGCACGGCGAAGAATACCGCCGCGGCTCCGCCAAGTGTCACAGCAACCATTGCCGCGCCTGCGATGATCGGAGTGCTCCGTACGCTAATTTTGCTGTCCGGCTTTTCATTGATGATATAAGTATACGGGATTTTATACCAAAAAAACACCACCCAAAAGATGTTTTTTCGGCTCTTAATTTTTGCCCGATGCGGGTGGGCAACGGACACATCATATTTTCGTAGCTTAAGACCTTGTCCCCATAAGCTTCACGGGTTTTTGAAAAACACCGCCGTATATATAATAAAACGTGCGGATTTATAAGATAAAGGCATATAAAGCAAGCAAAAGCCGAAGCGCCAAGTGGGTGCGCCTTTTCGCTCAAACGAAAAATTCAAGGCAAAACAGCTTCGCTCAAGCGAAATTATACCGCGCGCGAAGTATTGATTGCGGCAAATTGCCTACGCGTAAACTGCCTCGCATATAAACTGAAGCGGTGCGGTGCGAAGCTACACGCCGAGCTGCCCCTTGGCGGAAAAGACTTTTAAAACCTTCCCATTTCTGATATAATGAAAAAACGGAGGGCGATGATATGTATAACAGAGAAAACGTGCTTAAATATATCGAAAAGGACCGCGAGTTTATAAACACCGTGGTGAAGGAAAACACCCCGACCTGTGTACGAATTTTGAGAAAATTACGCAAAAAATGCGACCCTGTGTCTGTTTTTTAAAGAAAAATGAGCAAAAAACCACGAAATTGCCAAGAAACATAGCCGTGCAAGGATATCTTTTGCTTGGGTTTTGTTGTAAAATCCTACAAATTGCACAGTTTGGGGCGTTAAAATAAGCGTTTTTTCTACAAAAATCCAATTCTTAAAATTTTTGTTGACAAACTTAAATTTATAATATATAATAAGGGTTGGTACCACGATTGTACCTACAACAATGCACTTAGATTGTGCTGAAAGAAAGGAATATTATGAAAGAAAAGATCTGCTATGAGCTTAGCCCGTCGCAGGACGTGTCTTATCTTCAATGCAAGTACACGCTTTTCAAGAGAGTTATCAACATTTTAACTTCAATTTCAATTAGCGAAGACGTTGATTTCGAGCTTATGGAAAAGGCGTTTAACCTTGTTGTTGAGCGTAACGACTGTCTTAGAATTAAGTTCTTTAAGCAAAAAGGCAAGCTAATGCAGTACTTCGAGGAGTCAAGACCTTACAAGAAGGTTCCTGTCGTTAAATACGACACTCAGGAGCAATTTGACGCCTTCATCGAGAAGTACAAAAAACGCGCAATTGACTATCTCCACGGCACGGTTATCGAACCGAACTTCATTAAAACACACGACGGAAAGAATATGATTCTTTTCAAGGTGTGCCACCTTGTTTTAGACGTTTACGGCTTGTTCGTAATTTTTATGGACTTACTTAACGTTTATAACGCGCTCAAAAACGGAACTGAGCTCCCCGCACAACCCGCAAGCTTTGAAGAGGTTGTAAAAAGAGACATTGAAAAGCACTACGATATGCGCAGAGAGACAAAGCACGCTGAGTTTTTCAAGGATATGCTCAACGACAAGCCCGAGCCATACTACGCAGGTATTCACGGTCCGGACAACAAAATTTGGCAGAAAAAGCTTAAGCAAAACCACCGTGGCATGAGAATGTTCTTCATCCACAACGACACCAAGGCATACATTCATACTATTGACAGCGACCTAACGACAAGAGTGCTTGACTACTGCCGCGAAAATCAGGTTTCACCTGCAAACTTCTTCTTCTACACAAGCACACTTACAGCCGCAATTTTGAACAATAAGACAAGAAACTCACTTCCGCTCTCACTCTGCAACTGCAGAATCACACCAAATGAGAAGAGCTGTGCAGGATCTAAGGTTCAATCAATCGCTTGCTATACAAGATACAACTACAAAAAGACCTTTGAGGAGAACATCAAGCGCTTCTCAGCAAGCCAAGCAAAGCTTTATATGCACGTTGGCTTCTCAGACAGAGAGTTTGAGATGATGCTTCACAGAGCATACCGCTCATCACTCCTTGAAACCTATTATTCAATAGCGTTCTCGTTTGTGCCGATTGCAATTCCTGACGGAATTGATTTCGATATTTATTCAAACGGTAAGGGCGCACTCCCCGGCTACGTAATTCAGCTCTTTGACACTAAGACCAATTCAATCAGAATGGCTTACGACGTACATACAAAGACAACAAGCGAGGAGCACGTTGCAAAGTACCACGAAATGTACAAAAACGTACTCAACCAGGTGCTTTCAAACCCACAAATTCAGCTTCGTGACATCGTTCTCGAATAATCAAACAATCAAAAGAGAGGCATTTTCGTGCCTCTCTTTTTTAGTATTAAATTTGAAAAAACAGACACGTGGTCGCACTTTTTTGCAAAAATCACCTTGAAAACGGCAATTTAGGGCGACTTTGGATCACTTTAACTCATTCTCCCTGGCAAAAAAGGCAGTCAAGTGCGCAAAAGACGTATTTGGCGGCTTCCTCTCTTACCTCGTTTCTGCCGATATCGCCAAAGCATACCGTTTTAGAAACAAGCTTGCCGTTTAAATAAAAGCCGAAGCATACCGTGCCAACGGGCTTTTCGTCACTGTCGCTTATCGGGCCCGCAACGCCCGTTATGCCAACGCCGATTTCAGCTCCGCTTGCTTTAGCGGCACCTTGTGCCATTTTTTGCGCAACCTCCTCGCTGACAACGCCAAATTGCTCAATTGCTTCGCGCTCAACGGAAAGAAGCTTGATTTTCGACTCGTTTGCATAGGTAATATATGATTCGTTTATCACGCCTGACGCGCCCGACACCGAAACAAGACGCGCGCAAGCTGAGCCACCCGTGCAGGACTCGGCAAATGCAATGTGAAGCTTGTTTTCAAGCAAATATTTAACAACTCTTTCCTCGTATGAGATGCAGTCCATAATTACCTCCTTGCAAATTAATGCTTTATAGATTATACCATAAAGACACAAACTTGTCAAATTTAGATTGAAATTACAATTTTTGTGTGTTATAATATAGCGGTATATATTTGCGCGACAATAATTTGCACGCGGTCAAGCGATGCTGTGCTTTATGGCACAAACAAAAAAGCCAACCCTGACGAGTTGACTTTTTGGAGCTGGAGATGAGATTTGAACTCACGACCTGCTGATTACGAATCAGCTGCACTGCCACTGTGCTACTCCAGCGATTAACATTGATATTTTACTACAAACAATAGTTCTTGTCAAGGGGGTATTTTATGAATTTATGTGATGAGCGAAACGTCAAGAGAATAATGTCGATGTTTTCGACGGGCACTAAGAAAAGCTTCGGTCAAAATTTCCTAATAAACCCCGACGTGCCTTATAATATTGCAAAGGAGAGCTACGAATACCACCGCGCGGTAAACGGCGCAAAGAAAAGCGCGGTTATCGAAATCGGCCCCGGCATTGGCTCGCTCACTCAAGAATTGGCTGATGCTTATGACAAGGTTATCGCGGTTGAGATAGACAAAACACTCATCCCCGTCCTTGAATATACCCTTGCCGAGCATAATAACGTGACGGTGATAAACGATGACTTTTTGAAACTTGACCTTGAAAAGCTGATAAGAGAGGAGCTTGACGGATACGAAATTTCCGTTTGCGCAAATCTTCCATATTATATCACCACGCCGATAATTATGGCACTTCTTGAAAATGCAAGAAGGGAAAACGGCACGTCCTATTTCACCTCTATCACCGTTATGGTGCAAAAGGAGGTTGCAAGCCGTCTTTGTGCAACGTCAAAGCAATCCGACTACGGCGCTATCACCGCATCAATAAATTATTACGGCGAGGTAAAGAAGCTCTTTGACGTATCTCCCGACAATTTCTTGCCTGCCCCAAAGGTAACCTCAAGCGTGGTTAGAATTGAGCTTTACCGTGAGAAAAAGCACGAGGTTAAGAGCGAAAAAATGCTTCACCGCGTGATAAGCGGCGCGTTTATGCAAAGGAGAAAAACGCTTCTAAACTCACTCTCGGGCGCGTTTTCCGAAATTCCGAAGGATACAATTTCCGAAGTTATTGAGCGCGCGGGCTTTGATTTAACCGTACGCGGCGAGCGGCTCTCGATTGAAGATTTTTGCCGCCTGAGCGACGAATTCCAGGAACTGAAAAAATAACCCCATTAAAGAGGATTTTGAATGATTTTACACAGTACAGTTATAAATGCGCTTGCAATTGTTGTCGGCTCACTTGCGGGATTTTTCCTCTCGAAGCTGTTTGACAAGAGCAGACGCTTTAAGAAGCTACCCGATGCTTTAATGAAAGCAATTTCCTTGTGTGTTATTATAATTGGCGTTAAGGGTGCTATCAAGGACGACGTCGATTTTATTATAGTGCTTATTTCCTTGGTTGTCGGCACGACAATCGGCTCACTTATAAAAATCAACACGCTTCTTACAAGATTTGGCGATTTCGTTGAAAGAAAGCTTGTAAGAAAGAAAAAGGCAGAGCAGCCGTCCGACCCAAGCGTGCCCGTTACGGCAAGCCGTGCGGAGGGGGAGGAGCAAAAAAGCTTTTCAAAGGCGTTTGTTGCTACGTCCCTTACCTGTTGTGTGGGTGCTATGGCAATCACCGGCTCGCTTAACGCGGGAATGGGAATTGAGCATACCACGTTATATACAAAATCGCTCCTTGACGTAATCACCGCGTTTGTTTATTCGTCCGCGTTTGGCATTGGCTCGGCACTTGCCGCTGTGCCCGTGCTTATCTACCAAGGAATTATTGCCTTGGGCGCAGATGCACTTGCCCCTGTTTTGGAGTCATCCGCCACCGAAATTTCAGCAGTTGGCTCGGTTATTGTAATGGGCCTTGGCTTTAATATGCTCGGCGCTACCAAAATAAAGGTTGCAAATATGCTCCCCGCCGTATTTTTGCCCATCGTGCTTTGCCCGCTTTTTAATTTGTTTTAATGAAAACGAAGGAGCTATGACGTGATACGATTTTGTAGGGTACGATGCCCTCGGCGTACCGTTATTGTGCAAAAAACAATCATCCACCCGCATTCAAGCACGGGTGGATTTTTTGTAGATTTATTTAGCAATATTAAATATTTCCTTGCTTTTTCGTTTGGCGTGAAGATACATTGAATATGCTCCACCATATGTGTGAGTAATATAGGCGATAACAACATCCGCTTGATTTGCAATCCATTTATTTCTGTGCGTAATGGCATATTTCGGCGGTACGTTTTCAATGGGAGGGAATATTACAGAGTCAAAATGCTGTTTAATATGATTTAAGTGGTTTGTTTGATGATTTTCAGAGAAATAAGGTGTTACAAAAATCAATTTTGAATTTGGGTGGATGTCCTTGTATTTTTTGCAGCAATTATAGGCAAAATGATCGAATCCGCCATATTCACCAAGGAAAAAATCAACCGTGGCGTGCGCACACCTTTTTTCTAAAAAATCAAGAATTGTTTTCTCGTCAACAATGCTACCTACGTAATTCGAGTGTCCGCAAAATGCAATTATCATAAAATACCTCTATCGCAATCTAATTAGGTGTGACTGATAATGTTATCTGATGTACACATTATATAATGTATAAGTCTATTTGTCAATGACAGGGTCGTAATATAATGTAAACATTAGATAATGTAAGGAGGTATAATAATGCATTTCCGTATTGACGAGATTCTAAAAGAGCGCGGGAAAACAAGATATTGGCTTTACATTCAGTTGGGACTTAGCTATCAAAATTTCAAGAAAATAGTAGAAAATGAAACGAGTGCAATAAAATTTGAAAACCTCAAGGCAATTTGTGATATATTAGAATGTACACCAAACGATTTGTTTTACGAGTATTATAAAAAATAACGAAAAAGAAGTGGATTTTTCCACTTCTTTTTTATTGATTTTATTTTGAGAAAACAAGTGTTAAAACACTTCCTTTTTCAAGTGAAACCGTATAGTAGCCGTTTTCGTTTGGCTAATGCCTCCCTTGTGCAAAGGGAGGTGTCTGCAACCGCAGACGGAGGGATTGGTGCAAACTGTGCTTGATTTCAAGAGTTACTTAGAAAAAGTAAGAGTTAAGACGTCGCCCTTGTTGAGAGATACGGTGTAGTAGCCGTTTTCGTCGGGCTCGGTGTCAAGTCCGCCCACGAGGGCTTTATACTCGGGGCTAAGGAGCTTAAAGGTGACGTTTTCGCGTGCGGCGAAGGTCGCTTTAACTGTCGATTTATCCCAAATTAGCGACACTCCTACGCCAATTTGTGTGCAAATGCCTGTGATTTTGCCGCTTTCAAGCTCGCTTGGAAGTGCGGGCAAAAGCTCGATTTTTTCGGTGGTGGAGAAAACGAGCGCTTCGTAAAGTGCGGCGGTGAAGCCCATATTCGCGTCGATTTGGAAGGGCGCCTTGCCCGCGTGCATATATTTAAGCGTTACGCCCATATTGCGCCAGTCGTTATGGTAGGTAAAGAGGTTTTGTCCTGTGCAGAAGCGAAGGAGTAAATCAAGACACCTTTTAACTCCGTCCTTGTCCTTCAGGCGCGCAAAAATGTTTGCCATATGGGAAAGTGACCAACCCGTTTGCTCCTTAAGTCCGATAACCAAGCGCTTTTCAACCGCAACGCGGCACGCCTCGAAAAGCTCGGGATTATCTCTGTCAATTTCGTAGCCGGGGAAGAGTGGGTAGATGTGGGATTGGTGTCTGTGGTGGTAGTTGTCAAGGAAGTCGGGGTGTAGCCATTCCTTAATTGCGCCGTCCTCGTTAATTTCATAAGCGGGGATTGCATCAATCATTTTCTGCCATTTTTCCACGTCCTCTTTGTCAATTCCAAGCAGATTTGCCGAGAAAATAAGGTTTGAAAGCAGCTCCTTAAGAAGGGCAAAGTCCATTGTCGGATTGATGCAAACGCTAAGCTCACCGCCGCCCTCGTATTTGCCGTTTGGACGGTTTTCGGGTGAGTCGGCAGGGTAGGATTTTAATTTGCCGTTTTCATCATAAACGTAGAAATCCTCGTAAAAGAGCGCACATTCCTTCATAAACGGATATGCACGGCTTTTAAGAAATTCAGTATCTCTTGTGAAAAGATAATACTCAAAATAAATTGCGCTTATCCAAGCGGAGCTTCCCGTCCAATAAAGCACGTGTGGCTGCAAATTCTTCTTTTTGCCGCACCCGTTGTCCATAAAGAGCGGGAGAAGAAGTCCGCGGCAGCCCCAAAGCTTGCTTGCATTTTCGCGGTAATCGTCCTTGAAGCTATCGTAAAGATTAAAGAGTGGCAAAAGTGATTCGGAAAGACCGCCACGGCACGCTTGCCAATACGCCATTTGAATGTTTTCGTTGTTAAAGTAGGTGCAAGCCCACGCAGGGGAGTAGTCACCGTTCCAAATTCCTTGAAGGTTGGCAGGGTACTGACATCCAACGGATGAGGAAACAAGCAGGTATCTGCCAAAATCCGCCATTTTTTCAATCAAGCGGTTATCAACCACCCCGTTGTAGCTGTCGAGCAGTAGCTCCTCGGTTGAGACGTTTTCGCCGTCGCCAAGGTCAAGCTCCGTGCGCTCGAAAAGTGAAGAAAAGGCAACCCTGTGTCTGAATTTGACAGTTTGGTAATCATCCTCAAAGGAGAGTGATTTGTATAAGCTTTCAGCACCTACGGGCGTTTTCTCGCACTTTATTGCCAAAATTATCTCAGTTGATGAGTTTATGCGAAGGAAGCCGTCAAAGCACGCCTGTCCCGACATATCGATGTTGCGCTTTTTGTCCGCGCCCTCGGAAATTTCACCGTCGGTTTTGATAACCTTGACCATGCCCGAGTAGTGAAGTCCGCCGTGTGACTCAAACTCGGAATAAATAGCTTTTTTGTATAGCAATCTCGTTTGCTTTGATGCGCCACCCTCGTCAGGTAAGTCACAAAGGTCGTGCTTTTCAAGTGCAAGCTTTACGTCAAACGGCACTTCGGAGCGCAAGCGCACGAAAATCGCGCCGTCCTTTGACGAAGCAAAAATTTCGCGCTTGAATTTTTTGCCGTTTTCCTTGTATCTTACTGTGCAAATTCCGTTTTTCATATCAAGCTGTCTTGAATAATCGGTGAACGCGTTTTGGTTTTCAAAAAGCAAATGCAAGTCAAACGCGGGGTAGTATTTTCCGCTTGACGGACGGTATTTTTTCTCCTCAAGCGCTTTTGTGTAGTAATGCTCCGCCGTTTTGTAATCGCCCTTGTCCATAAGGTCGCGCACGACGGGAAGGCACGCGGAAATGTCGGGAATTTCCTTGTCATCGCACCAATTGAAAAGTGCTTCGTGATTTATAAGAATTCTTTCGTCGTAAACCGCGCCGTAAACGAGTGCGCCCAAAACACCGTTGCCTATCGGAGTTGCATCGTTCCATCTTGTCGCGGGGTATTTATTTATGAGTATTTTTTCCATAATTCTCTCCTTGTGTGCAGGCAAGCTGTACCTTAACGCCAAATGCACAAATTCAGTATATCACATTCTTGTCGCCCCTGTCAATTGTATCTTGACTTTTACATACGTAAATGGTAAAATCGATTTAGGCGCAAGCTGCCAACAAGCGCCAATTTGTTTTTAGGAGAAAATAATGAGTATTCAAAGCGAAAGAGCTACAAGAACTAAACAGTATTGCCACGACCGCTTCGGTATGTTTATCCATTGGGGTCTTTATGCAATCCCTGCTATCGGCGAGTGGATGCGTTCAACCGAAAGAGTTTCAATTGAGGATTATCAAAAGTATTTTGATACCTTTGACCCTGTAAATTACGACCCGAAGAAGTGGGCGCGCTTGGCAAAGCAGGCAGGAATGAAATATGCCGTGCTTACAACGAAGCACCACGACGGCTTCTGTCTTTTCGACAGTAAGCTTACCGACTACAAGGCGACAAACACGCCTGCAGGGCGCGACCTTGTGCGTGAGTACGTTGATGCATTCCGCGCCGAGGGCATTCAAATCGGCTTTTACTATTCCTTGCTTGACTGGCACCACCCCGATTACCCTGCTTACAAGGATAGGCACCATCCGATGAGAGGCAACGAGGCGTACAAGCACCAAACGGGTGAGCATTTTGAAAGATACGTTGACTATATGCACGGTCAGGTAAGAGAGCTGCTGACGAACTACGGCAAGATTGATATTATTTGGTTTGACTTCTCATATGATGAAATGACCGCGGAAAAGTGGCGCGCAAGCGATATGGTAAAAATGGCGCGTGAGCTTCAGCCGGGCATCATAATAGACAACCGTATGGGCGGCGACGTTTGCTCCGCCGAGCCGGAAATTTATTCGGGCGACTTTGCATCTCCTGAGCAAATGATTCCTGCGTGGGGTGTGCGCGACGTAAACGGTGACCCCGTGCCGTGGGAAACCTGCATCACCTTGAACGGCCACTGGGGCTACTGCGCTAAGGACCACAACTACAAGAGTGCAAGAAACGTAATAAATATGCTTATGGAGTGTGTAAGCAAGGGCGGCAACCTGCTCTTAAACGTAGGGCCCGATGCAAAGGGAAATATCCCTGACGAGTCAATTGAAATCCTTTGCGAGGTTGGCGAATGGATGCGCCTAAACTCCGAGGCGGTTTACGGCTGCGGTATTGCCGACATTCCAAAGCACGACTGGGGCAGAATTACAAAGGGTAACGGCGCAATCTACCTCTACGTTCAGGACACCTGCTGTGAGGATATTGCAATCTATGATTGCCCGTATAAGACAAAGGGCGCGGTGCTCCTTGGTGACGGAAGTGAAATTATAATGACCGAGCCGTGGAACGCGCACAGCTACAAGACAAACGGCAAGGTGCCCGTATTTGTAAGAACCCCCGAATTTAAGAACCTTAACGGAAACAAAAACGTGATTAAAATCTTTATCGAGGAATAAAAAATTGAGAGCAAGCGGACAAGCGTCCGCTTGTTTTTTTGTTTTGCCTTAATGTGCCAGCCCCCTGAGCTTTATTCGATTTTATAAAACAACTGTCGAAAATATAAAAAATATGTAAACAGATGTGATTTTCTATTGACAATTTGGTGATAATTTGGTAAACTGTTTCTAACTATTTATTTTATATAACTTTTATTTTATATATTTTAGATAAATCATTATGAATTATGGAAAGGATGATACAATGCAAACAGAACAAAACGTATCAGAAAAAATCCACTCCGTAAGCGAAGAAAATTTAGCCACAGGCGAAATGAAAAACACAAAGGGCGGATTTGAAAAGCTAAAAAGGCGCGCAAACACGGTGCGGCTTATCAAATCGCTGTTCCTTGGCTTTACCTCGGCTTGGCTAACGGCAGCATTGATTTTATTCATTGTCCGAATGTTTCCGCTTTACGGGGATCAATATCAGTTAATTGACTTACTTTATACGCTGATCCCCTCGCTGTCCGCTCAGATAGTGGGTCTTATGATTGGCTTTGGGGCGTGGTTCATTCTAAAAAGGAACGATAAAGCACTTGCAAAGAAATTCGACAGTCAGTTTTCGTTCAAGGAGGGAATGCAAACCTCGCTTGAATATAAGGATGACCAAGGCGCAATGGCAACGCTTCTTCGCAAGAGCATGAAGGAGAAAACCGAGGCGGTAAACACGCGCGAAATTAAGATAAAGGCGCTTCCCGTTTATATTGTGGCGGCGGTGCTTAGCGCCATCCTTTTGTTTGTAGGATTGATGCTACCGTACAACGTAATAGACCGTCCGGGCGAGGAAAAAGAGCCGTTTGAGCTTACCGAAATTCAAATTGCACAGATTGAAGCAATTATTTTGCGTGTTGAAAACTCCGAAATGCAGGAGCAGGCAAAAGGTGAGGTTAGCGCAGAGCTAAAAGCGCTGCTTGACGTTTTGAAGGTGACAAAGGAAAAGGACACCGCGTACGAGCTGATTTCCTTAAGTGTACTGAAAATTGACACGATTACCGAAAAAACGGGTACGTCGTACGCCCTACACGATACTCTCGTTGCGGGTGACACGATATTTACAAGGGACGTTGGCCGTCTTGTTACGCTTCTTGATTGGGAAAAATTCAAGATAAAGCGTGAGAAAATGAGAGCTTACTTTGAGCATATCGAGTACGGCACGGAGGATGCGGACATTTCAAAAATCAACACCGAAACGATAGGGCTGATGAGAGATAGCGCGATAAGCTTGAAAAATCAGCTTCCAAAAAGCGGAATTGACGAAAACGATATTTTATACAGTGAGCTTATGAAGGTTGCACTCGGGCTTGAAGCGCTTGCGTCAGACCTTGAGGCGGGCTACATAAACTACCGTGCGGTTGTCGGCACTGAGGGGCAGGGCGAGATTTTCTTCCTGCTTGGTGACAAGATATACCAAGAGCTTGACAGACAAAACAAAAACTACTCCGTTGGCTTTGGCGCGTCGGACGAGATAAGACAAATGTTTGGCTTGCCGCTTATAAACCGTGAGGACAACACAAGCGAGAAAAAGCCGACCGGTGCAGAAGCCCCCGATGAAGAGGACGAGGAGGGCAGCCAAGGCGGCGGCTACGGTGACGGTGACGTTTTCGGAAGCAACGACGCAATTTTCGACAGAGAAGAAAATGCACACATTAAATACGGTCAGGTGCTTGACGCGTATTATCAAATAATGACAAATTCAAATTATACCGAAGAGGAAAAGAAAGCAATTCAAAGCTATTTTGAAATCCTATATAGAGGTCTTGAAGAAGAGAAAGGTGAGTAATTAAAATGGAAAACAATGTAGTAAAAGCAGAAAATCAGCTTGAAAAGGTAAAAGCATTCAGCGAAAAGGTTGCAAAAATTAAAAACGAGCTTAAAAAGGACGTGGTTGGTCAGTCGGAAATTATCGATAACGTAATTATCGCTATCGTTGCCGGCGGTAACGTGCTTCTTGAGGGTGTACCGGGCGTTGGTAAGACACGTCTTGTTCGTTCACTTGGCAGAGTTTTATCTCTCCCATTCTCACGTATTCAGTTCACCCCTGACCTAATGCCATCTGACGTAACAGGTGCAAACATAGTTGAAAAGGACGAAAACGGAAAGCTCAACACCTCATTCAGAAAGGGCCCAATCTTTGCAAACCTCGTGCTTGCAGACGAAATCAACCGTGCAACTCCAAAGACACAGTCCGCTATGCTTGAGGTAATGCAGGAGCATAAGGTAACTGTTGGTAACGACGTACATAAAATCAGCGAGCCATTTTTCGTGCTTGCAACTGAAAACCCAATTGAGCAGGACGGTACGTACCCACTTCCCGAGGCACAAATGGACCGTTTCGTTTTCAAGCTTATCGTTAACTTCCCATCAGACGAGGAGCTTATCGACATCGTTAAGATGACACAAAAGACACTTGCTGAAACTGCTGAGGCGGTAATTAACGGTGAGGAAATTCTCGAAATGAGAGAGCTTGCAACAGAGGTTTTGGTTGCTGACGACGTGCTTGCTTATGCAATTAAGCTTGTTTCGGGCACACACCCAGAGCTTGCAAGTGCTGCTCCTTCAACAAAGAAATACGTAAAATACGGCGCGTCCCCACGTGCGGCTCAGGCGCTTATGACCTGTGCAAGAGTAAAGGCACTTATGGACGGCAGATATAACGTATCGTACGACGATATTAGCGAGCTTGCATACCCTGTTCTTCGCCACAGAATTAAGGTGAACTTCACCGCTATAAACGACAAGCTTGGCGTTGACGACGTAATTTCAATGATAATTAAGGAAACAAAGAAGGCATAAAATGAGTAAATTCACGATAAACGAGGAGCTTTTGGCGCAGATTGAGTCGCTTCAAAGCATCCTTAAAAACAACGTTGCCGGTATGTTTGGCGGAAACCGTCAATCAAAAAGCTTCGGCTCATCCTGTGAATTTGCTGATTACCGCGATTATCTCCCCGGAGATGATATAAACAAGATAGACTGGAACGCATATGCGCGTTTTGATAAGCTTTACGAGAAGCTTTATTACGACGAAAGACAAATGCACACAAGAATTTATATAGACGCAAGCCGCTCTATGGTTCACGGCAGTGAGGAAAAGGCGGAGGCGGCGCTTAAAATTGCCGCATCACTTGCGTACCTTTCAATTTGCGAAATGGAAAAGGTGTCTATATACGCCATTCACGGAGATACGGTTGACTGTGTGGTTTCGGGCATGGTAGGCAAGGAGTCCTATCTTAGCGAAATCGGCAAGCTGAACGACATAGAATTCTTTGGTGATTTTCGTCTTAGCGACGCTATTTTACCAACTAAGGTTGGCAGGGGCGACGGCTTCTCTGTGATAGTTTCCGACTTTTTGACTGACGAGGATTTTGATAATGCAATTGACCACCTCGTTTCCAAAAAGAGAGACGTTATGTGTGTGCAGGTTCTATCAAGTGATGAGCTTAATCCAAAGCTTCGCGGAAAGATGCACCTCTTTGATTCGGAGGACGGCGAAAAAGCATACCGCAAAAAGATTGACAAGGACATTGTCAAGGCATATAAGGAAGCACTTCGCTTCATTATTGAAAGAGTTAAAAATTATTGCGAGGCAAGGGGCGCAACTTACCTTTTGGCGCCTGCAAACGCAAGCATTTTTGACATATTCTTCGGAAAAATGGTAGATTTGGGGGTACTGAAATGATATTTACATACCCACTTTGCCTCCTTGCCCTACTCGGCATTCCGGCAATAATCATTATCTACATTATAAAAAGCCAATATACGGAGCAAACGGTTAGCACAACGTACATTTGGACGCTTAGTGAAAAATTCTTAAAGAGAAGAAATCCGTTGAGCGGCCTTTCAGGTATTATCGCGCTTATTTTGCAGCTCCTTATGATACTTTTTATAGTTCTTGCACTTGTGATGCCTATTTTCACCTTGAAGGACAGGGCAAACGAGTACACCTTTATTCTTGACGCGTCATCCTCGATGAATATGGAAACCGAGGACGGCAAAACACGCTTTGAGCTTGGACGTGAGGAAATTGACAAGCTTATTTCATCAGCTCCAAACGGAAGCGAATATACCTTGATTTATGCGGGGGGCGAGGCGTCCACCGTTTACGAGGGACTTAAGAGCAAGGAAAATGCAAGACAGCTTCTTGCTGACTTGACCCCTTCCTACACAACGTCGGACATTGTGGCGGCGACAGGAATTGCGCAAAAGAGATTTGATGCGCGTCCCTCAACCCTTACTTACCTTGTTACTGACAAAACCTACCGCACACACCAAAACGTAACCGTTATTAACGTGGCGGGCAGTGAGGACAACTTTGGCATTACCGCGCTTGAGTGCGAAATGAAGGCGGCGGACGGCGGCAAGAGCGGCCTTTACGTAACGGGTATATTAAACTCCTACAAAAAGCCATCAACCTTAAAGGTTGAAATTTACGTTGACGAGGCGGAGGAGCCAAACAAAACCGCAAGCTTCGTTGTGCCGCTTGGCGCAGACTTCAATTTTGAATTCCCCGTTATATTACTTGACAAGCCGAGCTATTCAAGCGTAAAGGCGGTAATTTCAAACGAGGATTCATATAAGGAAGACAGTGAGGTAATAGTATATAACCTCAAAAACGAAAAGCAGTACAAAACTATAATAGTCAGCGAAACACCGTTCTTTTTACAGGCGGTTATCGACTCACTCGGTGACTACGACGTAACGGCAGTTACCCCCGAGGAATACGAGGATAAGTACGTAGGCAAGGGCTTTGGCTTATATATCTTTGATTCATATACACCAAAGGCGCTTCCCGAAAGCGGCGCGGTTTGGATGATAAACTCCGATAAGAGCTTAGAGGGCACTGGCTTTAGCTACCGCTCTGAGGTACAGCTTGGCGAGGCGGCGGTTATTGAAAAATCAACGTCCTCACAAACTGCGGTAAGATCACTTCTTAAGGGTCTTATCACGAAGGATATTTACCTTATCAGATATTTAAGATACAGCACCTACGGCGACTATATGACTTTATATTCGTATGACGGCGTGCCGCTTATTATGGCAGGCGAAAACTCATACGGAAACAGAATGGTTGTATTCGCCTTTGACCTTCACGATTCAAATTTCCCCGCAACGGGCGATTTTGTAAATCTTACTCGCAACCTACTTAACTATTCATTCCCATCCGTGCTTGAAAAATCAAGCTACGTAGCGGGTGACGAGATAATAATTAACACGGTTGCAAACAGCGAAAGCGTTAAGGTTACCGCACCAAGCGGCGAGGTAAAATACCTTGACACACAAAAAACAATGAACGAATACGTGCTTAATGAATCAGGCACGTACACTGTTGAGGTTACGGCAGGCGGAAGCGTCAGGGAGCATAAGCTTTATGCCGAGGTTCCGCACGAGGAGCGCGTGCCAACCGTAATTGAACAGAATTTCTCCATTATAGGCACACCGGGCGGTGACCGCCTTGACGGAGAATTTAACCCCGCTATCATTATATTTATTCTCATAATGGTTATTTTTGCGGCAGATTGGATGGTGTATATGTATGAGAAGCGTCAACTTCGATAATCCGTATTTACTACTCCTTGCCATACCTCTTTTGCTCCTTGTTGTAATTCCGTTCGTAATTGCAATAAGAAAGGAAAACAGACAAAAGAGCGCGGTTGCCTCACTCATTATGCACGTTGTTATAGTATGCTTGATTACCTTAGCGGCAGCAGGCACGAAGGTAACGACTGTGCTTACTGAAACGACGGTTTACGTTGTGGCGGACGTTTCATATTCGTCCGAGCGTGAGCTTGACCGTGTTGACGAATATATTAAGGAAATGTCAGATAATCTACCGAAGAACACCAAGCTCGGTGTGCTTTGCTTCGGTAAGGATTCCGTGCTTCTTTACGAGGCAGGGGCGGAGCCGAAAAGTGTAAGAGAAGCAGAGGTTGACAAGAGCGCAACCGATATTGCCTCAGCGCTTAAGGATGCCTCACTTCTATATAAGGAAGACGTAATTAAGAAAATGGTTTTGATTTCGGACGGTAAAAGCACCGACGAAAACAGCCGCGGCGCACTTATCTCCGCTATGGAGGCGCTTGACCAGAAAAACATTTCCCTTGATGCTATCTTTATAGACAGCACAATTGACGAGGGCGAGCGCGAGGTTCAAATCTCCGACGTTAGCGCAACTCAAAAGACGTATCTTGATATTGAAAGCGAGGCAAAGGTGCTTCTTCAGTCAAGCTACGAGGGACAGGTGAAGGTAACGCTTTACGTAAAGGGACCCGAAGCCGATGAGTTTGAAGCACGTCCGTTCACTGTTGAGAGTGTAACCTACGGCTTTAATATGATAAGGGTTCCGCTTGAGACAAGCGTGGCGGGGGTTTACGACTACCGTGTTGAAATTGCACCCGAGAGCGATATTTGTGCGGAAAACAACACCTATATTTTCACACAGGAAATCGACCCTGAGATTGACATTCTTTTGGTTACTGAAAAGCAGAGCGATATTGATTCACTCACGTCGCTTTACGGAGAAAAGGCAAACGTAAACGCGGTGCTCGTTCAGCCGGGCAAGCCGCTCACCACGTTGCCATATACCGTTGAGGAGCTTTCACAGTACGATGAAATTATAATTTCAAACGTAGATATAAGAGCCCTTCCTAACGTAACCTCGTTCTTACACGCGGTTGAAACGGTTGTTTCACAGCTTGGAAAGAACCTAACGACAATGGGCAACCTTGAAATTCAAAACAAGGACGACAAAAATCTTGGCGCGCTTTCGGATATGCTCGCTGTCAGCTACGGCAACCAAAACAGCGACGTTAAGATGTACACCCTCGTTCTTGACACCTCACACAGTATGAACCAAGCGTATAAGTTCAGGGCGATGAAGGAGGCGGCAAAGTCACTTCTTTCACTCCTTGCTGACGACGATATGGTTTGCGTTATTTCCTTCTCGGGTGACGTTGAAACGCTTCAGCCGCCCGTTAGAGTAGGAGATAAGAGAAATCAAATAGTTGATTTGATTGACGGTCTTGTTCCAACACAGGGCACGTTCCTTGGCACAGCCCTTGCGCGTGCTTGCACAATTATGCAATCGTACGATTACAAGGAAAAGCAGATTATGCTTATCTCGGACGGTAAAACAAACGAGTTTGACAAAAATCCGCTTCAGGTTGCAAAGGAGCTTCGCGCGTTTGGCATCGTTGCTTCAACGATAAACGTTTCAACACCTGACGAGATTTCACACGCACTGCTTGAAAAAATCGCACAAACAACAGGCGGAACGTACTTCTATCTTGAGGACGTTGACGAGGTTGAGGACTTAATCTTTGCCGAGGTTGCCGACGAGGTTACCGAGGTATTAATAAATAAGGATACTCCCGTACACATTGAGCAAATGAAGGATTTGTTGCTTGCAGGAGCTTCGGGCGAGGATGACGACATTCTTTCCGTGCCAAACGTACAGGGCTACATCCAAACAAAGGCGAAGGTTGACGCAACGGTAGTTTTAAGCGTTGACTACGAAAAGGAAAGCGCAACGGTTAGAGTTCCGCTTTACGCTTGGCGTGAATACGGAAACGGACGTGTTGCAACGCTTGCAACAAACCCATCGGGTGAGTGGATTTCCACGTGGGATAATGAGTTTAGAGCTCTTATCTTTGGAAATATGGTAAAATCAAACCTTCCAAGCGAGAAAATCGACTATCCGTTCGAGGTTACAACCGATGACCGCGGAATTAGCTCAACAATCACCGTTACCCCATCTTACCTTCGTGCAGACGGCAAGGTTTTAATGGTTGTGACATATCCAAACGGTGAGCAGTCCGAGCCGATTGCATTAACCTTTGATACACAAAAATACTTTGCAGAGCTTGATATCAGCGAGTGCGGAGTATATAAAATCGAGCTCAATTACTCATACGACGAGAATAAGGAAGGAATTGACACCGTAATTTATAAGACGGTATCGTACGAGCCCGAATATAATATGTTCGAGAGCTATTCACCTTCCTCACTCCACACCTTCGTTGACGGTATTGTGCGCGAGGAGAGCGGTATAATTATCGAAAGCGACGAAAACGACTTAGCAACGTACGAGTACAGCTTTGTAATTCCGTTTATGATTGCATCTATGGTAATTTTCGTTATCGACGTTGGCGTTCGAGTAATTAAACTAAAGAAAAAAGCAAAGGGCGGCGCAAATATGCCCAAAAGAGGGGAGGCAAGATAAATGAAAAGCACAAAGAGAATTTTATCACTTATCTTAGCACTTATCTTCGTTTTATCCCTTGCATCCTGCGGCATTTTCAAGCCACCTGTAAACACGGATACAAACAGCGATACAAACAGCGATACAAGCACGGACACGTCAACAGGCGGCGAGGAAGTGGAATTCAGCGAGGACGCGTTTACCGTTTCACTTCGCTACCGCGGACAGCACTATATTCCAACCGAGGAAATCACCGTTTTGTGGACGGCTGACAAAAAAATCGCATCCTGCAAGATAAATTCCAAGGGAATTGCGGGCGTTGAAAATCTTGACGGCGACTTTAGAGTTACGCTTTCAAACTTGCCCGAGCGTCTTGCTTATAACCCAAATATTTATCTAGCAACAAACGATAACAAAAATATCGTAATCGACGTTTACGATATTCAAAAAACAACGGGCAACGGCGCAGGACTTTATACCTGTATAAAAATTTCAAAAACCGCTGTATATGAGGTTGAATTAAAAAGCCCCGAGCATATAGTTTACTATGAATTTCAGCCAACCGTTCCCGGTATGTACACTGTTGAGAGCTGGATGGACACAACCGCTGAAAAGTACAACCCCTACTGTGAAACTTATTTCGGCACGTTTGCGGCAAAGTTCTTTGATAAAACCGTAAACGACGGCGGAAGCGAGGGTATTTACACCAAAAACTTCCTAAACGGAATAAACGTATCGCAGGATATGATTGGTAACGTGCTTACCTACGGCGTGCGTGTTGATGCCAAAAACCAAGACAATTACCCTGTAAAGGTTGTTTTTGCAGTTCAGCTAAACGGCGGCTTTGAGAGCACACCTCTTGATGAGTCCGATATGTACGTTATGCAAGAGGACGAGGAAACCTACCTTGCGGGCAAAATCAACTACGACAAGGAAAAATATGAGCTTGTCGGCCCCGAGGTTCCCATTGAGGGCAGAGAATACGCTTATCTTTTTGACGACACGATATATAAGCTTTGGAAAAAGGAGGACGGAGGCGACAACTTCTACCACCTTTATAACGAGGAGGAGTACCCCGAAACGGGCGGCTACGGACCTATTTTATACGCTTATATTTCACAGGCGACAAGATTTGTTGACAGAGCATTTACAATAATTGAGCAGGAGGCAAAGCCACTGACAATTACCTTCCCTGATGGCAGAGTAATTAACTATAAGCACTTTATAGAGGGCTACACCGCACTTGCAACAAGAAACGAGCCGCTTTATAACGGCGGAAGCTATTACTGTGACGAATACTGTCCTTGTCACGAGGGTCAAGATTCGGGAATGGCTTGTACAAGTGACTGTCCCGACTACTTCTGCAGCACAACCTGCCGTCACATAAAGCTCGAAAACATCGGCTTTGAGGGACTTCAAGCATATGCAAACAGCGACGGCTTGGTTGCAGTTACCGAGGAGGTAAAGGAGTTCCTTTACAACTTCAGCGTTAACCAAAGATATTTCGCTGACGGCGAGGGCTGGGTTGAAACAACCGGCTTTATAATGAGAGATGAAAGCGGCAGGGCACACTCCTGCACAATCGACTCAAACGACGCATCACAATGGCTCTATGCTTGTGCATACTATAAGGAAATCAAATAATTAAAATTGCCGATTTTTGCCGTGACGGTTGAAATCGTCACGGCAATGCTTGGCTTTAATATTAAGGAGAGAAAACAATGAAAAGAAGAATAGCTTTAGCGGTGGCACTTTTGCTTACGCTTGCTATGGTATTCGTGCTTGCTTCCTGCGGCGGCGGTGGCGGTGACGATGGCTGTAAAAGCCATACCTACAGCACCGAATATACAACCGATGCAAACGGACACTGGTACGAAGCAACCTGCGGCTGCGAGGGCGAGGTAGCCAACTACGGCGCACATAAGGATGAGGACAAAAACGGTAACTGTGATACCTGTAATTACGTTCTTTGCGCACATACCTTTGCTGACACTTGGTCAAGCGATGAAAATTCACACTATTACGCTTCAACCTGTGAGTGTAACCCACAAAAGAAGGATGAAGCACCTCACGCGGACGCTAACAAGGACGGCATCTGCGACGCTTGTAAGTACGTTGTATGCTCACACGAGTATGCAAGCGAGTGGTCAAGCGATGAAGAAAACCACTGGAAAGCACCGATTTGCGGATGTGAAATCGACGCAATCAACCTCGGCGCACACGCTGACGAGGACAAAAACGGTAACTGTGACACCTGTGAGTACGTTATTTGCGCACACACCTTTGCTGACACTTGGTCAAGCGACGGCGCATATCACTGGTACGCTGCAACATGCGGCTGTAACGTTACTAAGGACAAGGCAGAGCACAACGGCGACGATGACGACACAACCTGTCCTACCTGCGGCGCAAGCATTTGCAAGCACACCTACGAGGAAACACTTACATACGACGATACTCACCACTGGTACAAGGCAAGCTGCGGCTGTGACGTTATTAAGGACAAGACAGAGCACGAATGGTCAAGCGCTTGGGAGAAGGACGGAATCAACCACTGGCACAAGGCAGAGTGTGGCTGTGACGTTATAAGCGGCGAGGAAGAGCACAACGATAGCGACGATGAGGATTCACGCTGCGATAAGTGCGGACAAATTGATTTTGCATCACTCATCGGCAATATCGACGAGTTTGCAGGCGAGCAAAGAAATGAGCTTAGCAGCGAAACGTTAGAAAACGATCCTGTTTACGATTTCAGCTACTCATCATCACAGTCAATTAAGGTTTACGATAACTACATCTTAATTGAGGATAACTACGGCAACAAAAAGTATATTTCCTACTGCGGTGCAAACAACGAAATTCCGTTTGTTATTAACGTGGATTCAGGAAACTACGTTCAAAGAGAGATTGATTTTGACGATTCAAGCTTGCTTAATTTCTCGGGCGTGTTTGACGTTGCAACAAGCACAACGCTTGAGGAGTATCTCATCACACTTTACACTCTTGGCGTAGGTGAAAGCTCAAGCGGCTTTAACTATTTCTGTGACGAGGAAAATTCAAAATACTCATTCTCATATATGTATGATACAAGCTATTACTACGTTTTCGTAGTGATTGAATTCACACTTGACGAAGAGAGAATGGGCGTTACATCACTTACTCTTAACGAGGAAAGATACGACGCAGAGCTCTACGTGGAGGGCGGCGACAACACGGTTATTTACACAGTAAAACAAACAATTACACAGGGCTTTGGCGAGCCAAAGAGCTCTGAGGGTGCACCAAACCCATATCCTGCAAGCAAGTACTTGCTTAGCGAGCTTAATTTATACAAGGCCGTTCAGGATGTGTACGGCAACTACATTGCTACAACCGAGCAAATTACAGACGGATGCACAATAACTATCGCACCTGAATACACAAACGGCTTGTATCTCGTTATCGGCGGTGACCAAGCACAGTATGCGGAATTCAACAAATATACACTCGAAACAGCGCTTGACGGCGGTTGGATAAACTACCCAATCTTCGTATATGGAACAACGGCAGGCACGTACGACGTTAAGGTTTCAAACGAGCTTACCTCAATTTCATTTACGGTTGTTGTTGAATACAAGGCACCTGAAAAGATTAGAACTGCCGTTGTAATTGACGGTGAAAAGATAAGAGCAAAGACCTACGAAATTTACAAGGGACTTGAATTTATCGTCGGCGTTTTGACAAACTCAGCGGCTGAAAGCCCATACACCAATATGCCAACTGTAACAAAGGGTGACGCTTCAAAGATCACGTTTGTTCAAGACGGTGAAAACTGGAAGGCGATTGCAACTGAGGCAGGCGAATACGAAATTACGTTTGTTTCCGCACTTGACGAAGCAGTTACCGCAACGCTTCCGCTTACAGTAAAGGAAGTGCCTTCCGCTGCGGACATCTTAAACGGCTACTTTGAAATTGCCGAAAACGGTGATAACGTAACAGGAAGCATCAAGTTTACTCCAAGCGAGCAGGGTGCATCAAACGGCACAGCTAAGATTAAGATAACAATTGCAGGCAATCCGCTCCTTGGTGAGCCAGACGAGGTTATCGAGGCAATCGTTTCATATACGTATGAAAACGGCGAGGTTTTACTCACTGTTACCGAGGGCGATGCACTTGACGGCTACACACTTATAATAAGCGACAGATACGAGATTATTCTTATAAATACACCTTACCCCGAAATGCCCGACTTTACAATGGAATATAAATTCGAGCCGGCAGTTGAGGTTATTATAAGAGAGCCAACCGAAAACCCATTCACAATGAACGTAACCTCAACCTACGTATATTCTCCCGACGATGCATTCATCTTCGTTGCGGGCGAGGCAGGTAAGTACGTATTCAGCTTGCCAAAGGGCTACGGCTTGCTTGTAAATATGTCGAATGAAATAATCAACTACCACGACAACAAAAACGGCACTCAATTCACACTTGACCTCAAGGCGCGTCAAGAGGTAACGTTTATTCCTCAGGCGGCAACTGTTGGCGAGGTAACCGTTTACTTCCACATTGAGAAGGAAAACAAGGTTGTTGACATTAACGGTCTTGGCGGAACGTATATCTTTACATACGTAATGCAGTTTGAATTGACCTTTACACCTGATTATCACGGTGCTTCAAGCGGTACTCTTACCGTAAAGGACCCTGTATCATCAGAAAACTCAGGAAGCTTCCCATACACAATTGTTAACGGTGACTACGTATTTGGCGAGGAAGCCGGAATATTTGTAACAAGGGATAGAGGCGACAACTGGTGCTTCCAAGGTCCAAGCTTGCAAACTGCACAGCAGTTCTCAGGTCCAACCTACTACGAGGAGCCAACCGTTGACGAAATCCCATACAACGGCTTCAAGGACGAAAACGAGCTCGGCGGCATCTACACCGTTACCGTTGACGGCAAGGAATATAAGATAATCATCGTTCCTTCATCCGACGGCGGCGACAAGGGTAAGGTTCAAGTGTATGGCTTGGCAAGCAGCGAAGCGTGCGCTTACACAATAGATAACTATGAATATATCATCGATGGAGAGGAATTCGAGATATACAGAGACGTTGACGGCAGCTGGTTAATCAAGATGACAGGCATTGACGATGCTGTTAAGTTTGCTGATGCAACAGTTATCCCTGTAATGCAAGAGCTTAAAACCGGCTCTAACACTATCGTATTCTCCGAAAAAGAAGCGCTAAGAGGAAGCAAGACACTTGTATTTACTCCTGCAGCTAACGGAAAGTATATGTTTAACAGCAGCAACTTGAGCGTTAAGGTTATGTACGAGGGTAACGAGATTGATACAAGCGAGGTTGAGCTTGAGGCAGGAAAGACCTACACAGTGGTTGTTTCTGCAAGCGAGGCAAAAACCTACTATCTTTCTGTTATCAAGGATACAAGTGGCGGTAATGACGGTACTGTTACAACACCTGACGAAGAGCTTTAATAAATCAGCTAAATAAAAAATCACCCCGACTCTTGCGAGTTGGGGTGATTTCATATTATAAATAATGAAGAAACGGTATAATTTACGATTACTTTGCAAGCTCCTGTTTTTCCTCGATTTTGAATTCAAACCAGAAGGTGGAGCCAACGCCAAGCTCGCTTGAAACGCCGAAGCGTGAGCCGTGCAGAAGGAGTATGTTCTTTACAATAGAGAGGCCAAGGCCCGTGCCGTTTATGGCGCGCTTGTGGACCTTGTCAATTTTGTAGTAGCGGTCCCAAATGAGTGGGAGGTTTTCCTCGCTTATGCCCTCGCCCGAGTCGATAACGGATATTCTTACCACGTCCTCGTTTACCTCTTGAACAATTCTTACCGTTTGGTCCTGACCCGTGTAATTTATCGCATTGTTTACAAGGTTATAAACAACCTGCAAAAGGCGCGTTTCGTCAGCGGTAACAAAGACCTCGCAGGAATAATCAAAGGTAACGAAATAGTTTTTATGCTCAAGGAGCTTTTCGTAGCGCTTGACCGTTTCGACAACAGCTTTTGTAAGCGAAATTTTAGTAGCATTGATTGACTGTGTGCCCGATTGAAGCTTGGAAACGGTGAGAAGGTCGTTTACAAGTGAGTTTAGGCGCGCCGTTTCATCAATAATAACCTGCATATTCTCAGGGGTAACCTCGTCAGGAAAGTCACGCATAACCTCGCTGTATCCCGAAATCATAGTAAGCGGAGTGCGCAGGTCGTGCGAGATGTTTGCAATAAGCTCCTTTTGTGTTGCGCTGAGCTTTTTAAGCTCTCCCGTGGCGGAGTTGAGCGCCCCTGCAAGCTCGCAAACCTCTTTGGGGCCCTTTTCGTCAAAGGTCACGTCGTAGTCGTAAAGCGATAAGTTCTTTGCCTTTTTGTAAATTTGTGAAATCGGAGCCGATATTCTTCTTGAAATAATAAAGGAAAATGCAACCGAGATAACAAGCGCCAAAATCGAAATTAATAAAAGCAGAATGTGGAATGCAAACTTGGTTAAAGCAGGCGGCTGTGTATCCGTGTTTATAATAATCATATGAGAGGGCGTGCCGTCCTCATACTCGCCCGCAAGCTTGACCAAAACAAGCTCAAAGTCGTTGCCCGTTATGTATTCGTTGTTTTCGTTTTGGTATGCAAAGTGCAAAAGGTCAATTAAATCTTCCTTGCTTGCTTTGTCGTTTACCGTTTTAAATTCAGTGTTACCGTAAAGGTGCAAAAATTCCTCGGTAAAGCCGTCGGTGATAGGCACAATGGCAATTCCGATATCGTTGCCGTACGCGCTTGATTCCGTATCAAGAAACAGTCCAAGGTCGCTGTCGTCAATTTTTTCGGAAATGCTCTTTGAAATTTCCGTCACCGTGTTTTCCTTAACCGTTCTGAAAACAATTCTTAAAAACATCGCTTGGAAAAGCCAAATAGATGCAATTAAGACAAGGCAGAGCGCTATCATCGATATAAAAATATGAAGGTTTATCGACAAATGCTTCTTTTGTAGAGATCCCTTTTTCATTTTTCCTCAAAGCGGTAGCCCATACCGCGAATGGTAACTATAAAATCGCTGTACTTGCCAAGACTTTTTCTCAAAATTTTGATGTGAGTATCGAGCGTGCGGTCATCTCCAAAGAAGTCGTAGCCCCATACGTCAGAGAGAAGCTTGTCGCGGGAAAGTGCGATATTTTTGTTTCTGAGCATATAGAAGAAAAGCTCGTATTCCTTCGGTGACATATTGGCGCGCTCACCGTCTATATAAACGATTCTTGCGGTGAAGTCGGCAACTAAGCCGCCGTTTGCCAAGGAAACAATCTCGTTTTTGTTTTCTTCCTTCTTTTCGCTTGCTTTTGAGCGTCGCATAATTGCCTCAACGCGAAGCATAAGCTCCTTTGGTGAAAACGGCTTAACAACGTAATCGTCAATTCCAATCTCAAAGCCGTTTATCTTGTCGTAGTCCTCGCCGCGTGCGGAAAGCATAATAATCGGCACGTTGCTCGTTTCGCGAATTTTGCGCGATGCGGAGAAGCCGTCAAGCTCGGGCATCATAATATCCATAATAACGATATCAAACTTGTCCCTTGAAAATTTAATTACGGCGTCCATACCGTTTATCGCCTCGGTAACGGTGTGCCCGTCAAACTCGGCATATTTACGGATGAGCTTTCTTATCATGTCCTCATCGTCAACAATTAAAATATTGTACATTATAATCACCTCTATGTTATTTTAACATATATTATTGCAAATTTCAATATGGTATTTACATCGGTAAAGTACCTATGAAAACCAAAAGCGCACCCTTTGGAGCGCGCTTCTGGTTTTATATTTTGAAGGAGAGAGATAGAGTCTATATTAAAATTCCTTAAAGTGGCTTTTTTGTCACACTCGCCACGTTTGACGAGTGTAACCAAAGCTTTTTTAAAGGGGTTCCCCGAACCGAAGAATGAGGTTTGGGGGTTCGCTTTTTAAGGAGAGAGATTGGGTCAAAATTAATATGTAAATTCCTTAAATGAAGCTTTTTGGCGTTACACTCGCTGCCCAGCGAGTGTAACTAAAGCTTTTTGTTTTTTAAGGAGAGAGATAGAGTCAAATTAAATTAAAGAATTTTCTTTTCATACTGAAGCGCGGTTAAGCGTTCGTATGCTTCAAATGCAACGGGACCGGAGATGAAATTGATTTTATCGTCTTCGCCGTCGTTGTTAATGCCCACAAGCTCACCGTTTAGGTTGAAGACACCGCCGCCAACACTGCCGAATATGATAAGTCCGGAGGGTTGAGTTGAGTCCTTGCTTGCCCATCTTGCAACGGAAAGAATGTGTTCACTTTCGTAGATTTTTAATACCGCGATGCCCGTTGCGTTATCTGAGCCGCAAAGCAACGCTTCGTATTTTTCGCCGTTTTCAAGAGTGATGTCTGAAATTACGGCAGGAAGACCTGAACGGTTGTTGTTTATAATGCTTGAGCAGGTTACAATATAGTAGCCGTGCTTGCCGTTTGAGTCAGAAAACTCACCCGCGATAACACCTGAGCCGCTTGAACCTGTTCTTGTGCTTACCGTAACAACTACGTTTTTCATTGCGCTAAACGGATCCTCGCTGTTTGCTTCGTACTTTGTTGATGGCTCACTTGTGGAGTCTGACACGTACGAGGTGTTGTTTGTCACCCTTGGTGTGTTTTTTTCATCAAGCTTATTTGAAATCGCGTTGAATGCGAGAATAAGCGTTAAGATAATTAATGAAGAAGCGATAAGCGCGGTGCAAATGAAAATTATAGCGGGAAGCTGTTTTTTCTTTTGCTGTGCGACACCTGAAAGCACTTGGCTTTTTTCGCCGCCGAAGCTATCGTTAAATATATAGTTAGACATAAATCCTTTCGGGCAAAATGCCGATCAAATCAGTGATGTTTTTCCTTAGTACGCTATTAGTTTACAACACGAATGTGAATTCTGTGTGAAGGTGTAAAAAAAAATAATTGAAAAATCATCAAAAGAATCTTGATTTTAGAAGTTTTTTATGATACAATACCAAGCGTAAGTCACAAAATGACTAAATGCGATGATGAAGTTGGCATTTATTCAAAATCCATTCACAGAGAGGGCGCACACGGCTGAGAGGCGCTTAGTGGTAGAATATTTGCATTTCCCTTCGGAGCTGATTTTCTGAAAATGTAGTAGGAAAATACGGGCAGTCCCGTTATAGACTTGTGGGAATGATTGTTCCCTTAAAGTGCCGCATTTGCGGAATTTGGGTGGTACCGCGGACTGTGAGTTCGTCCCTTGCTTAAAAAAGCGAGGGGCTTTTTTTATGCAATTTTGCGGTCGGCGATAGTGGCGCAGCCAATTCATGTGCGCCGCAACAATACACGACCGTAGGTCAATTCATGTGCGTTAGCACAATTCATGAAGCTCCGCTTCAATTCATGGTGAAACCAATTCATGTTTCAAAGAAACAATTTATGTTGCTCTGCAACAATTCATGACCGTAGGTCAAATCATGTGCGTTAGCACAATTCATGACACACGGTGTCAATTCATTACTATGTACTTAAAATCCGAAAGGAGTAAATAAAAATGAAAGAAAAATTAAATCAAATAAGAAGCGAAGCATTTGCGCTTCTTGAAAATGAAAACTGCAACGTCGAGGAGATAAGAATTAAGTACCTCGGCAAAAAGGGCGAGCTTACCTCCGTTCTTCGTATGATGGGACAGCTTTCCCCTGAGGAAAGACCTATTATGGGTCAGCTTGCAAACGAGGTAAGAGCCGAGATTGAAGGTAAAATTGCAGAAATGGCTGAGGCAAATAAATCAAAGGAGCTTGAGCGCGCGCTCGTTTCTGAGAAAATTGACGTAACTGCTTACGGCAAGGAGCAAAAGCTCGGTAAGCTTCATCCGCTCACACAGGTGCAAAGAAAGATGGAGGACATCTTTATCGGTATGGGCTTCTCAATTGCCGAAGGACCTGAGGTAGAGTACGACTACTACAACTTCCAAGCACTCAATATTCCTGAAAATCACCCTGCAAGAGATACTCAGGACACGTTCTATATCACTGACAATATCTTGCTTCGCTCACAAACATCACCTGTGCAGGCAAGAGTAATGGAAAAGACACAGCCACCGATTAGAATTATCTCCCCCGGTAGAGTTTACCGCTCCGACGAGGTTGACGGCTCACACTCACCGCTTTTCCATCAGCTTGAGGGACTTGTAGTTGACAAGGGCATTACAATGGGCAACCTTCGCGGTATGCTTGAAACCTTTGCAAAAACAATGTTCGGCGAAAAGACAAAGATTCGTTTCCGTCCTCACCACTTCCCATTTACAGAGCCAAGTGCGGAGGTTGACGTTTCCTGCTTCGTTTGCGGCGGCAAGGGCTGCCGTCTTTGCAAGGGCGAGGGTTGGATTGAAATTCTCGGTGCAGGTATGGTGCATCCAAACGTGCTCAGAACCTGCGGCATTGACCCCGAGGTTTACAGCGGCTTTGCATTCGGTATGGGTATTGAAAGAATCACAATGTGCCAATACGGCATTGACGATATGCGTCTTCTTTACGAGAACAACATTAAGTTCTTGAAGCAGTTCTAAGGAGGTATAGCAGTATGAATTTATCAAGAAAATGGCTTACTGATTACGTTGACGTAACAGAGGTAAATAACAAGGATTATTGCGACAGAATGACCGACACGGGCTCTAAGGTTGAGGGCTTCGAGGTGCTCGCTGGCGATATTGACAACGTGCTTGTCGGCAAAATCACAAAAATTTCAAAGCACGAAAACTCTGACCACCTTCAAATTTGTATGCTCGACGTTGGAAAGGGCGAGGACGTACAAATTGTAACGGGCGCACAAAACGTTTTCGAGGGCGCAATTGTTCCCGTGGCGTTAGCTCCTGCAAAGCTCCCGGGTGATATTGTAATTAAGGCGGGCAAGCTCCGTGGGGTTGCCTCAAACGGTATGCTTTGCTCAATTGCCGAGCTTGGCTTAACAAAGAACGATATGCCAACTGCTATTGAAAACGGCATTTTCATCTTGAACGAGCTTGAGGAGTCAGTTAACTTCACCCTCGGCATGGACATTAAGGACGCGCTTGGACTTTCTGACGACGTGGTTGAATTTGAAATCACACCAAACCGCCCCGACTGTCTTAGCGTTATCGGCCTTGCACGTGAGAGCGCGGCTTCATTTGATAAGCCACTTTCACTCCACACACCAACGGTTAAGGGCGCAGGCGACGGCGACAAGGTAGAAAACTACGTTAAGGTTGATATTGAATCAAATCTTTGCAAGCGTTATAGCGCAAGAGTTGTAAAGAATATTAAAATCGAGCCATCACCTATGTGGCTCAGAATGCGCCTTCGCGCATCAGGCGTACGCCCAATAAATAATATAGTAGATATTACAAACTACGTTATGCTTGAGTACGGTCAACCAATGCACGCGTTTGACTACAAGTGCCTTGACGGCTCACATATTATCGTAAGAGAGGCAAACGAGGGCGAAACCTTCAAATCCCTTGACGATATTGACCATATTTTGAAGAGCGGCATGCTCGTTATCTCCGATGAAAAGAAGGCGGTTGCCTTGGCGGGCGTAATGGGCGGCGCAAACAGCGAAATTAAGGACGACACAAAGACGGTTGTATTTGAAAGCGCAAGCTTTGACGGCCCAAGCGTACGTGTTACCTCACGCGCTCTCGGTATGAGAACGGAGTCAAGCTCTCGCTTTGAAAAGGGACTTGATGAGGAAGCGGTAATCCCTGCAATTGAAAGAGCTTGCGAGCTTGTTGAGCTGCTCGGTGCGGGCGAGGTGGTTGACGGCCTTATTGACGTTTACCCAAATCCAAAGAAAACACGCGAAATTCCGCTTAATGCAGACAGAATTAATGCGTTCCTTGGCACAAAGATTGCAAAGGACGAAATGATAAGAATTCTTCATTCACTCTCATTCAAGGTTGAAAACGATACCGTTTACGTTCCGTCCTACCGTGACGACGTTGAGGGTATGCAGGACGTGGCTGAGGAAATTGCAAGAATTTACGGCTACAACGAAATTGAAACCACAAACGTAGTTGCTTCACTCACACAGGGTGAAAGAACTCCACGCCAAGCATTTGACGTAAAAATTAAGGACACCCTTTGCGCAATGGGTATGTATGAGATTAACACGTTCTCATTCATCAGCCCAAAATACTACGACAAAATCAATCTTAGCGCAAACGACCAAAGAAGAAAATCGGTTGTTATCTCAAATCCTCTCGGTGAGGACACAAGCGTAATGCGCACAACCTCACTTCCTTCAATGCTTGAGGTGCTTGCAAAGAACAGCAACCTTAAAAATGATGAAGCGCTTCTTTACGAGGTTGCAACAATTTATATTCCCGACGAGGACATAAAAAATCTCCCACGTGAGCCAAAGGAAATTGCGCTCGGTATGTACGGTGGCGTTGATTTCTACGACCTCAAGGGCGTAATCGAGGGGCTTTTCGCATCCTGCGGAATTAAAAATTCTTACTGTGTTGCAGAAAGCACCGACCCAACCTTCCACCCGGGCAGATGTGCAAAAATCTATGCTGAAAACGGCACTTGCCTCGGTATTTTCGGTGAAATTCATCCACTTGTTGCCGCAAATTATTCATTTAACAAGCGCGTTTACGTTTCATCACTCGACTTTGAAGCAATGTTTGATTGCCACGAGGTTGAAGCAAAATATAAGCCACTTCCTAAGTTCCCGGCTCTTACCCGTGACTTCTCATTTGTGTGCGAGGAAGGACTTGAGGTTGGCACAATTGAAAGCACAATCAAAAAATCAGGCGTTAAGCTCCTTGAATCCGTTAAGCTCTTCGACGTATATAGAGGCGCACAGGTAGGCGAGGGCAAAAAGAGCGTTTCGTTCTCAGTTTCACTTCGTGCAAGCGACAGAACCCTTAATGACCAAGAGGCGGACGACGCGGTTAAGAAGATTCTTAAGACGCTTGAGCGCGAGCTTGGAATTACTTTAAGAGCATAAAAGAGGGCGCCAAAGCAGGCAAACTAAAATAAAATTATGGCTATTTGCAAAAAGCGATAGCCATTTTTTTATGATATATTGAAATAAGCGCAAAAAAGTGGTAAAATTAACGTATAAAGCTATTTTGGAGGCAATTATGGAATTAAAAGAATGTATTGAGGCGCGCAGAAGCATAAGAAGATTTAACGGCTTGGGTGTTGAGCGCGAGGATGTTGAAAAAATGATTAAGGCGGCTCAATGTGCGCCTTCTTGGAAAAATTCTCAAACTGCAAGATTTTACTGTGCACTTTCGCCCGAGGCGGTAAAAAAGGTGAATGCTTGCTTGCCTGATTTTAACGCTGAGAGAACACAGGGCGTTGGCGCTTATATTATTACAACGGTGAAAAAGGGTCTTAGCGGTTGTGATTCCGACGGAAATTATTTCAGCCATATCGGAAACGGCTACGAATGCTTTGACAACGGTCTTGCTGTGGAAAATATGATTCTTACAGCATATTCACTTGGCTATGCAACGCTTATTATGGGACTTTTTGACGAAGCGGCGATAAGGGAATATCTCGGTGTGCCAAGCGACGAGGACGTTGTTACGGTAGTTGCACTTGGCAAAACGGACAAAAAGCCAAATATGCCCGAAAGAAAACCGCTTGACGAAATTTTAAAGATATTTTGAGGTGAAAAATGAAAGCATCAAGACAAACCTTTAAGAAATTTATCAAGGGCGCGCTTACTATAAGAGATGAGGGCGCGTATATCTGCCCACTCACCTATGAGGAGGCACAAATTGAAATGTTTATGGCGGTTGACCCTGCGGGTTGGGGTTGGCGCTCACAATTTTCTGCAGGCACAAGAATTGAATTAAAGACGGATGCAACCGAGCTTTATTTTGACTATACCGCGCGTGAATTTTCCTCACCCGACAACACCTTTGACCTCTACGTTGACGGCGTTTTGCAGGTTGTGCATAAAATTACAAAGCCCGGCTTTGAAAGGGTAGTATATAAAATGCGCGAGGGATGGAAGCTCGTTCAAATCTATTTCCCAACCGATTGCCGCGTAGGCGTTAAAAATTTCAACATAAACGGCGCATACAAGACGGTTAAGGACAAGGGCGAAAAGGTGCTTTTGATCGGTGACTCGATTACTCAGGGCTACGGCACGTTTATGTCGGGCGCAACCTATGCAAACGTCCTTCAAAGAAAAATGGGCTATAATATGATAGCGCAGGGAATTGGCGGCTTGCCGTTTAAGGATTGCGTGCTTTATAAGGGCGAATATGTGCCCGATAAGATAATAGTTGCACTTGGCACAAACTACTACGAAGCAATTGACATCTACGACTACGAAAAGGAAACGGTTCACTTCTTTAAAAAGCTGAACGAGCTTTACGGTGATAAGGAAATTGTATATATTTCACCGCTTTGGCGCGACAACGACGTTGATTGGGACAGATTTATGTGGTGCATTGAAACTGCAACAAACGAAGCACTAAAGTACGATAACGTAACCGTTATCGACGGCTTCGACCTCGTGCCCCACGTCCACGAATGCTTCTGCGACAAAATCCATCCAAACGCGTACGGAAGCGAGCTTTATGCTTCTAACCTCGCGTTTGTATTGAAGGAAATTAAATTTTAAGAGGGGCTGCTGCAATGGCACAGACCAAAAACAGACAGATTATTTCTAAATTTAGTTTGTCAATTATTTTTAGCATATTATAATGTTGACACCTTGCAATTTTTTGCAAGGTGTCTTCTTTTTATGTCTGTTTTTTAGACGCGACTGCTCGTACTGTCGTACCAAGTACGCCGACGACTTCGCATTCGAGTCTTCTGCACTCATTTCGCTATCCCCTAATCTCGCCGCTCAAATACCCTCTGCTTGGCAAAATTTTGAGTTGTGCATATTATAATAATCAGAAAGAGGTGATTTTGTGAAAAAGCCGACCCTGTGTTTGATTTTTGGAGGAAAAAGCAATGAATATGAGGTGTCGCTGCGCTCGGCTTACACGGTGCTTGGGGCAATTGACAGGGAAAAATACGAGATTGTAAAAATAGGGATTACAAAAGCGGGGAAGTGGTACTTGTTTTTAGGAAAAGACGAGGAAATTTTAAGCGGAAAATGGGAAAATGGAAAGAAAAAGCGCGTGCGGATTGACTTTTCAAGCGGCGCTTTTTACGTAGGGCGCAAAAAAATAAAGGCAGATGTTGTTTTTCCCGTGATGCACGGAGAATACGGTGAGGATGGCAGAATTCAAGGAATTTTTGAAACGCTTGGGGTAAGGTGCGTTGGATGCTCAGCGTTTTCCTCGCACACGTCGATGGATAAGCACTTAACAAAGCTGATTGCCGCCGAGCTTGGCGTGCCCGTGGCAAAATATACCGTTTTATACAAAAGCGACGGAGAATTTTTAGGAAAGGCAAAAGAGTTTTGCAAGAAAATTGGCTACCCTGTGTTTGTAAA
>JAZREL010000023.1:0-6680 GCA_045660785.1 Eubacteriales bacterium
AATGACCATTGAGGAGAAAATGGCGCAGATGAGATACGATGCGCCTGCTATTGAGCGTCTCGGCGTGCCTGCCTACAACTGGTGGAACGAGTGCTTGCACGGTGTTGCCCGTCAAGGCTGTGCAACGGTTTTCCCACAGGCTATCGGTATGGCGGCGAGCTTCAACACGGAGCTTATGAACAAAGTGGCAACCGCCATTTCGGACGAAGCGCGCGCAAAATACAACGAGTTTAAGAAATTCGGCTCTACCGAGCAATATCAGGGTCTTACCTATTGGTCACCCAACATAAATATTTTCAGAGACCCACGTTGGGGACGCGGCCACGAAACGTACGGCGAGGACCCACTTCTCACGGGAAAAATGGGCGTTGCCTTCATTAAAGGTCTTCAGGGCGAGGGCAAGTACAGAAAATTAGATGCGACAATTAAGCACTACGCGGTGCATAGCGGCCCTGAGTACGAGCGACACGGCTTTGATGCGGTTGTTTCCAAGAAGGATTTATATGAAACGTACCTTAGCGCATTCAAATATTGCATTGACAATGCAAAGCCGTCGGCTGTTATGGGCGCTTACAACCGAGTAAACGGTGAGGTTTGCTGCGGCTCAAAGACCCTGCTTGGTGATATTTTATTTGGTGAATTTGGCTTTGACGGCTACGTCGTTTCCGACTGTGGCGCAATCCGCGATTTCCACACGGGACACAAGGTCACAAGCACAGAGCCCGAGAGCGTTGCCTTGGCGGTAAACAACGGCTGTCACTTAAACTGCGGCGATGCTTACCTCTCGCTTTACGAGGCGTACGAAATGGATTTAATCGACGAGGAAACGATAACTGAAGCGGTAACGAAGCTTTTTGAGGCACGCTTCCGCCTTGGTATGTTTGATAGCGACTGCGAATATGACAATATCCCATATGATGTTGTTGAATGTGAGGCGCACAAGGCGCTCAATTTAAAAATGGCTGAGGAGTCATTGGTGCTTCTTAAAAACAACGGCATTTTGCCGCTTGACAGGTCTAAATACAAGACTATTGCGGTTGTCGGCCCTAACAGCGACAGATACGCAACGCTTATCGGTAACTACAACGGAAACCCATCAAGATACTATACTCCATTGCGCGGTATTCAAGACGAGTTTGACGGCAAGGTGCTTTATGCATGCGGATGTCACCCAACGGACGTTGGCTCAACAATGTGGAGCGGTAACCCCTTCAGGGAGGGCGTAATTGCCGCATCCAAGGCAGACCTTGTTATTATGTGTATGGGTCTTAACCCCGGAATTGAGGGTGAGGAGGGCGATGCCTTCAACGGAGACGTTGCCGGCGATAAAAAGACAATTTCCTTGCCCGAGCCACAAATTATTCTCTACAATGAAATTATGAAGCTTGGCAAGCCAGTTATTTTTGTAAACATCAGCGGAAGCTGTGTATCTCTTGTCGAGCAGGATAAGGAATGTGACGCGGTTATTCAATGCTTCTACGGCGGTGCTGAATGCGGCCACGCGCTTGCAAACGTTTTGTTTGGCAAGGCATCCCCAAGTGCGCGCTTGCCCGTTACCTTCTATAAGAGCGATGACGACCTACCCGACTTCCGCGATTACAGTATGGAAAACCGCACCTACAAATTCTTTAAGGGTGAGGCGCTTTATAAATTCGGTCACGGCTTGACCTACGGCGACATTTGCGAGGAATGGACAGACGAAAACACGGCTGTGATTACAAACAAGGGCGGCATGGACACGGACTACTCCGTTCTTAAATTTAAATACGAGCCGCACCCCGAGCTTCTCGACTTTAAGAAGATATTTATCAAGGTTGGCGAAACGGTAACGGTTAAATTCTAATCGCAAGCAGCTCCATTATTAGATAATGAGGTATAATTATGTTTAACGAATCGAAAATCAACGAAAAAATCATAGACAGCCACCTTCATATAGAGGCGTGGAAAAACGATGAATCGGGCAGCTTTGTAAACGGATTTGAAAAATACCGTGAGGGGATGGACCTAAACGGCATAAACATCTGCTCACTCAACAATCACGCGCGCGGTGTTGCAAACAATATTATGATTGCGCTTTACAAGCTCGTACACAAGGAAACGTATGCACACGGTGCGCTTGACCATATCGTAAAGCCGATGGGCGAAAACCCTGAGGGGATGGATATTGTGACACAGTACCGTGAGCTTATGGAAATCGGCTTTGACGGAATCAAGCTTATTGAGGGTAAGCCAACGATATTAAAGCCACTTGGCGGCACACTACTGACGCCTTGGTTTGACAAGCTTTTTTGTGAGATGGAAAAGGATGGCACACACATTGTTTTCCACGTAAACGACCCCGATGAATTTTGGGATGATGACTTGGCACCCGATTGGGCAAAGGAAAACGGCTGGTTCTACGGTGACGGCACTTACCCCGACTTTTGGACGGTGACAAAGGAAATTGAGTCAATCCTTGACAAATATCCAAAGCTTAACGTGACCTTTGCACACTTTTTCTTCTATGCAAAGTACCCCGAAAAGCTTGAAGCAATGTTCCAAAAATACGAAAATATGGCAATTGACATCACCCCCGGCGGCGAGATGTTCTTAGCTTTTGAGAAAAATCACGACTTTTACGTTGAGTTTTTCAAGAAGTATTCCGAAAGAATTTTGCTTGGCACTGACGCGACCTTCCCGTGGGAAGCATATCACTTCGCTTGGTGCATTGATAAGCTATACAGATTTATCGCAACGAGCGACACAACAATGGCATTTTGCGATCAGAATTTAAGAGGACTTAATTTAGACGGTGAGGACAAGGAAAATATTCTATACAAGAACTTTGAGCGCCGCGTTGGAAGAACCACTCCAAAGGAAATAAACAAGGAAGCGCTTCTTGCTTATTTTGAAAAATACAAGGAACTTTTGGATGACGAGGAATATAGGGAGCTTAGCCCACTCGTTGACAAATATTTAAGATAATATGAAAATACCTTACGTAAAAAGTGATTGGCGCGTGCTTTTGCGCCCTCAAATAAACGGAAAATACGTTAACGACCATTGCATTTTCAAGGCGTATGACGGGAAATATCACCTTTTTGGAATTACAAGCTTTCAAGGTGGCGCGCCGAACGAAAGATATTTCGTGCATGGCTCAACGCCCTCGCTTGATACTCAAATGAAGGAATGGCCCGAAAGAGCCATTGACCGCGGCACGCTTGCTTGGGCGCCCTGTGTTGTGCGCACGGACGAGGAATATTACTATATGTTTTACGGTCCGTCGCCCACCTCGCTTTCAGTTTCCTTTGACCTGTGGGAGTGGTATAATCACACCGTCACTCTAAATAACGAGCCGCTTTTCTCTGCCCACCGTGACCATTTCGTTTTGAAGCTTGATGACATCACTTACCTTATGTATATCGTTGGCACGAAGGACAAAAAAAGCTGTGTTTCACTTTTTAAATCATCAAATTTGGTTGAATGGGACTTTGTCGGCTATGCATTAACTAGCGGATGCGATGCGCCCTTAAATCCACCGTGGGGCGCTATGGAATCGCCGTTTGTTGTGAAAAAGGACGGTCTTTACTACCTTTTTATCACGTATACAAACTGCTGCAAGGAAAATTACCACGATACGCTCGTTTTCGTATCAAGTGACCCGTGTAGCTTTGGCGAATATAACGGCGGAAACGGCGGCGCTGTGCCGATTACGAAAATATTTGCACACGCGCCCGAGATTATTGAGGAAAACGGAAAATATTATATAACAACGTGTGGCTGGCTTAATTGCAACACACCTAACGAGGGATGCGTTTCAATTGCCGAGCTTGATTGGAAGGAGATTTAATTATGTTTTATATAGGTGCTGCCTACTATCCCGAGCTTTGGGACAAGGAAGAGGTAATCAAGGACGTTCAAAGGATGAAGGACCTCGGAATTAACTGTGTCAGAATTGGCGAATTTGCCTGGAGTACGATGGAAAAGACCGAGGGAGTGTACGATTTTAGCTTTTTTAAGTACGTAATGGACGTTATGTATGAGAACGGAATTTCCGTAATTATGTGTACTCCGTCCTCAACTCCGCCACGTTGGGTTTTCAAAAAATATCCCGACCTTATGCGCATAAGATACAACAATTTTGACAGAGTTAAGGTTGAGGTGCATTCACGCGCGCATCCTTGCAAAACTCACGAGGGTATTCGCGTTTTAAATGCAAAAATCGCCGAGGAAGCATCGCGTGCACTTGGCAACCACCCTGCCCTTATCGGTTGGCAAATTGACAACGAGGTTTATCCTTTTGATTTCGGTTGCTTCTGCGAAAGATGTACTGAAAAATACCGCGAGTATTTAAAAAAGAAGTACGGAACTATCGAAAATTTAAACAAAAAATGGGTTATGAACCGCTGGTCGCTTGATTTTACTTCATTCGAGGAAATTCCCGCACCTGCGCCATATTCCTGGGTTCATCCATCTCACGCGGTTGAGTGGTGGCGCTTCCAATGCGAGCTTTTAAACACCTATATTTGGGAGCAAGCAGACGCGCTTCGCAAGCATTCAAAGGCGCCAATCGGCACTGATATGATGATCGACAACGCGCTCAGCTACTCAAAAATGAACAAAAACCTTGACGTTGTTCAGCACAACCACTACGACAGCCAAGACGAGCTATACAGAAGCTTCCTAAATTACGACTTCTACCGCACCTTAAAGGACCGACCATTCTGGGTTACCGAAACACAGCCGGGCTACAACGGCTCATACGCCGCATATAACGGCTACCGTCCAAACGCGCACAACTACATAAACTCACTTGCACCTATCGTTATGGGCGCGGAAATGAACCTTTATTGGCACTTCCGCTGTCATCCCGCAGGACACGAAATCGGTCACGGCGCGGTATATTCAAGCGCAGGCGTGCCATCTCCAATTGCACCGTCAATTAAAAAAATTGCCGAAACGCTTGATAAGTGCGGTGACTTCCTTTCCAAATCAAGGGTGAAATCAAAGATAGCACTCACCTACTCGTCAACCGCGGTTAAGAACTTTATGTTCTCGCCAATCATAACAAAGCTTGACGACTACGACCACTCCTTTAGACCTCTTATTGCCGACACCTTCCACGATGCGTTCAGACACTACAACCTTGACGTTATCGAAACGGACAAGGCCCTTGATGGCTATGAGGTTATTCTTGCACCGCTCCTTACAACCTTTGACGATTGCGATTTTGGCACAAGAGTTAAGAAATGGGTTGAAAACGGCGGTACGCTTATTGCCGGTCCACTCAGCGATATTATGACGGAATATGCAACAAAGCACACAAACAAAACCTATCCACTTCTTGAAGAGCTTGGCGGCATCTCGGTTAAGCACCACTTGCCCGTTGAGCAGGACAATTTCAAGGCAAAATGGACACAGGGTGGGGAAATTTTCGATATTTCTCTTGGCTGTGACGCCTTTGATTGCGTTGATGCCGAGTGCCTTGCAACGTATACGGGCTTTGATTTTGAAGGTATGACCGCAATTTCCAAGCGCACCCTTGGCAAGGGTACTGTAATTTTACTCGGCACAGCACCAAGCAAGGAAGCGCTCCTCAAGCTTGTTGATATGAAGCCAACCGCAAAAGCATCCAAAAACATCTCCCTCACCGAGCGCTTTGGCGAGGAAAACGGTATCATCGCACTTGAAATTGAGGGCAAGGACGGCTATATCGTTCTTGACAAGGAATATTACGATATTCTTGAAAAGAAAACCGTATCTGGCAAAATTGAAGTTAAGCCATACGATGCGATTTTCTTGAAGGAAATATAATACTTATAATAAAAATCGGACACCCTGTGTCCGATTTTTTGTTATTTAATTGAGATGTAATGGCTTGTGTAAAGCGGAATATCGAGTGAAATTTTGCCGTTGATTAGTGAAATTTCGCCACTTGTCATATCGTTTTGTGCATCAAGGGTATATAGTGTAGCTTTGGCGTTTTCCTTCACACCTGCAATTTCAATTTCAACGGATTTTGCTTTTACGTTGTCGTCATCGTTATAGTGGGTGAGCAAAATGCCAAGCTCGCCATTACCCGATGCTGCCACGGTATATAAGTCCTTGCTCGTTGATTTTTCGGGCAAGTACGTGCCGAGGTCAAGCAGGTTTGAGAAATATGCAATTGAATAGTACGTTTTTAAGCATTCGTAGGTGTCGGTGTCGAACATACCGTTCATTGCACACGGGCGCGCATCGTAGTACATAAGCATATCAACGGGGAGCTTTTGTCCCGTTGCCATACAGGCAATAACGAAGGATGAGCCCTTCAAGCCCTTCTCTGTCGCCAAGGAACGCTTCCATTCATCGCCCTCCCAACCTCTTATGTAATTCCATTCATTAAGAATAAGCTCAGCGTCGGGTTGTCCGTTTTCAACCGCGAAGCTGTGCGCCATATTTATCATTTCGGAAAACCACTCCGTATCCTGCGCATAGCAATGGTAGGAGAAAAAATCGAGCTTTTGTCCCTCGTCTGAAAGGCGCTTGAAAAGGCGCTTTGCAAAATCACGGCAGCCGGGAAGATAAGCAAGAGCAGGGCCACCGATTTTTAGGTGTGGGAAGCATCCCTTTAAGTGCTTGTAGGCAACGGTAAAGAGCTCGATAAACTCATCACCCGTTCCTTGCCAGCAGGGATTTCCGCCATCGGGGTTGCCACAGTC
>JAZREL010000024.1:0-35138 GCA_045660785.1 Eubacteriales bacterium
TGAGCTTAAAAACATTATGAAAAACGTGCTTGCAAAATATATCTTTAACAAGACCAAGCGCAAGCCCGTTATATTACCTATACTTATGGATTTATAAAAGAACCTCATTCTTCAGCTTCAGAACCACTTAAAAAGCAAGCCACGGATTTTTCCGTGGCTTTTATTTTACTTTGTAAAATTCGATTTTAATATTGTATTATAAAAATACGTGTGTTATAATGTATGCTGATGAAATTTTGGACGAAGGGAGAAATATATGAAAAAGCTGCTTATTTACCTAAAGGGCTACAAAAAGGAATGTGTGTTAGCTCCCCTTTTTAAGATGCTTGAGGCGTGCTTTGAGCTTCTTATACCGCTTGTTGTGGCAAGCATAATTGACGTCGGAATTGAAAACGGCGACGGTGGCTACGTTATAAAAATGTGCGCCCTTATGGTGCTCCTTGGCGCTATCGGACTTAGCTGTACGCTTGTGGCACAGTATTTCTCCGCGAAAGCCGCTTGCGGCTTTTCCCGCAAGCTTCGCCACTTTCTCTTTAGCCATATTACCTCTCTTTCATATACGGAAATTGACTCCCTTGGCACGTCAACCTTGATTAACAGAATGACAAGCGACACAAACCAAGTGCAAACGGGCATCAATTTAACGCTTCGCTTATTTATGCGCTCCCCCGTTATCGTTTTCGGTGCGCTTATTATGGCTATTGTCGTTGACCCAACGCTTAAGGCATCGGGAATTTTCATTCTTACAATTTCCGCCCTTGCCATAGTTGTTTTCGGCATTATGCTTATTACAATTCCGCTTTATAAAAAGGTACAGGCGCGCCTTGACTCCACTGTTATTACCACGCGTGAAAATTTAACGGGTGTTAGAGTTATAAGAGCGTTTTCACTTGACAAAAAGGAGAGCGAAAAGTTCCACAAAAAGACCGCACTTCTTAACAAGGCGCAGGTTTTCGTTGGCAGAATTTCCGCGCTTATGAACCCACTTACCTTCGTTATTGTCAATCTCTCCGTTTGCTTCCTCATTCACAAGGGTGCAATTTTGGTTGACGACGGCAATTTGACGCAGGGTCAGGTTATTGCGCTTTATAACTATATGTCGCAAATTTTGATTGAGCTTGTTAAGCTTGCAAACCTTATCATCACAATTACAAAATCGCTTGCTTGTGCAAAAAGAATTGAGGACGTGTTTGAAATCAAGTCCTCACAAGACGTTGTTCCAAGTGAGCAATACGCGCAGAGTGAAAACGCGGTTGAGTTTAGAAACGCTTCCCTTCGCTACAAGGGGGCGAGCGAGCCATCACTTGAAAACATCTCCTTCTCTGCTTGCCGCGGAGAGACGGTTGGAATTATTGGCGGCACGGGCTCAGGCAAAAGCTCACTTATAAATATGATTGGCCGCTTTTACGACTGTGAAAGCGGAGAGGTTTTGGTAAACGGACAAAACGTAAACAGCTACGAATTTGACACATTACGCGAAAAAATCGGAATTGTTCCTCAAAGGGCAGTTTTATTCAAGGGCAGCGTGCGCGACAACCTACGTTGGGGCGATGAAAATGCAACAGACGAGGAAATTTATTCCGCCATTTCCATAGCTCAAGCGAGTGATATAATCGATGCAAAGGGACAGGGACTTGACTTCCAAATTGAGGAGGGCGGCAAAAACCTCTCAGGTGGACAAAGACAACGCCTTACAATTGCAAGGGCGCTTGTTGGCAAGCCCGAAATTCTTATTTTCGACGATTCCTCATCGGCCCTTGACTATCAAACCGATGCGCGCCTTCGTCAAGCACTTAAAAATCTTGACTATCAGCCGACGGTATTTATAGTTTCCCAAAGAACCGCGTCACTTGCTCACGCGGATAAAATCGTGGTGCTTGACGACGGAAAAATCGTTGGAATCGGAACACATAAGGAGCTTCTTTCAAGCTGTCTTGTTTATTCAGAGATATATAACTCTCAATTTAGAAGGGAGGACGTATAATGAAGAATAAATCAACGGTAAAATCAATTTTTTCTTATCTTAAAAAATATTGGTTTTTAATAATTCTTTCGCTTCTATTCGCTTTTTCAAGCGTTGTTCTCACCCTTTCCATTCCTATTTTGGTGGGTGACGGAATTGACCTGATTATTGACACAAAAAAGGTTGATTTTGATGGTCTCGCTAAAATTTTAATTAAGATAGTTATCATTGTTTTGGCGGTTGGCGCACTGCAATGGATAATGAACGGAATTAACAACCGTATAACACATAACGTAACCAAGGACATAAGAAACCGAGCGTTTGACAAGATTAAAAAGCTTCCGCTTTCTTATATCGACTCACACCCGAGCGGCGAAATTGTAAACAAGATAGTTTCCGACGTTGACCAATTTGCCGACGGCTTGCTTATGGGATTTTCTCAATTCTTTACGGGAATTATCACGATTCTTTGTACCCTTGGAATTATGTTTTATTTAAGCTGGCAAATTGCGCTTGTTGTGGTTATTTTGACTCCGCTTTCGCTTTTTGTTGCAAGCTTTATTTCCAAAAGCACGTTTTCTCTTTTCAAAAAGCAATCAGAGGTTAAGGCAAAAAGCACCTCGGTGATAAACGAGGTAATCGGCAACCTTAAAACAGTTAAGGCGTTTTCACACGAGGACGAGGAGCTTGCACGCTTTGACAAGGTAAATGACGAGCTTGAGATTGTTTCAAAGAAAGCAATTTTCTTCTCCTCTCTTGTAAATCCAGCAACAAGGTTTGTAAACTCACTTGTTTATGCGGGAGTTGCACTTGCAGGCGCTTTGCTCGCTATAAAAACAGCTGACCTTGAAAGCGGTGCTCTTTCAGTCGGTGTGCTTTCCTGCTTCCTTAGCTACGCTACGCAATACGCGAAGCCGTTTAACGAAATTTCGGGGGTTGTTACCGAGCTTCAAAACGCGCTTGCCTGCTCGGGCAGGGTGTTTGATTTCATAAACGAGCGCGAGGAATCACCCGATAATGTCTTGCCTGCACTTTCAGTTTCAGAGGGTAATATAGAGCTTTCCTCCGTTTCGTTCTCCTACACAAGCGAAAAGGAGCTTATCAAGGACTTAAATTTAAGCGTAAAGAGTGGCATGCATATTGCAATAGTCGGTCCGACGGGATGCGGCAAAACAACGCTTATTAACCTTCTTATGCGCTTTTACGACGTGAATTCGGGCGAAATTTCAATAGACTCACAAAAAATCACCGAGGTAACACGCGCATCCCTGCGCTCTGCCTACGGTATGGTGCTTCAAGACACGTGGCTTCAAAACGGCACGGTACGGGAAAATATTGCGCTTGGCAAGCCCGACGCGACGCTTGACGAAATTATAGCGGCGGCAAAAGCGTCGCACGCACACAGCTTTATTAAAAGGTTGCCAAACGGCTACGACACTATAATTTCCGACGAAAGCTCATCGTTTTCACAAGGTGAAAGGCAGCTTCTTTGCATTGCAAGAATTATGCTCGCCCTTCCCCCAATGCTTATTTTGGATGAGGCAACCTCGTCTATTGACACACGAACCGAAATCAAAATTCAAAATTCCTTCTCTACTCTTATGAAGGGGCGCACGTCGTTTATCGTTGCGCATCGCTTGTCCACAATAAAGGAAGCTGATATGATTCTCGTTATGAAATCGGGAAAAATCATTGAAATGGGCAGCCATGAGGAGCTTCTTTCAAGGGGCGGCTTCTATTCAGAATTATATAACAGCCAATTTGACCATATCGAGGAAAACTAATATGAGAAAAACTAAAATTATTTGCACAATAGGTCCATCCTGCTCCGATGAAAAAACTCTTAGTCAGCTTTGCTTGGCGGGAATGAACGTGGCACGACTTAACTTTTCCCACGGAACACACAGTGACCACCTTGAAAAAATCAATTTAATCAAAAGCGTACGCGAAAAGCTTGATATGCCTATTGCAATTATGCTTGACACAAAGGGACCCGAGTATAGAATTGCCGCATTTGAAAACGGCAGAATCTCATTAAATGACGGCGACACATTTACCTTTACCGTTGATGATATTATCGGTAATAACGAGCGTGTAAGCGTTTCATACAAGGGACTTATAAGCGACCTTTCAGTGGGCGACAGAATTTTGGTTAACAACGGGCTCGTTATTTTCGAGGTTAAGGAGCTTACAAGCAATGATGCAATTTGCACAGTAATTGCAGGCGGTGAGCTTTCTAACTTCAAGAGCATGAGCTTCCCAAATAAGCTTCTTCGTCAAGAATATCTTTCCGAGCAAGACAAGATGGATTTGCTTTTCGGAATTGAAAACGGCATTGATTTTATTGCCTGCTCCTTCGTGTCAACGCGTCAGGATTTAATTGATATAAAAACATTTCTAAAGCAAAACGGCGGCGAAAGCATCGATATTATTGCTAAAATCGAAAACCGCAGCGGTGTTGAAAACATCGAGGAAATTTGCAAGGAATGTGACGGAATTATGGTTGCGCGCGGAGACCTCGGCGTTGAAATTCCGTTTGAGGAGGTGCCGTCAACACAAAAGCACCTTATCACCAAGTGCAGAATGCTTGGCAAGCGCGTAATTACGGCAACTGAAATGCTTGAATCAATGATTCACAATCCACGCCCCACGCGTGCGGAAATTTCCGACGTTGCAAACGCAGTTTACGACGGCACAAGTGCGGTTATGCTCTCGGGCGAAACCGCCATGGGAAAGCACCCCGTTTTGACCGTGCAAACTATGTCAAAAATCGTTGAAAAAACGGAAAGCTGTATTGATTACGATTCTCTTTTCAACAAATCCGGCTTTATTATTCAAAACCCCGTTGACGCAATTTCGCACTCAACCGCATGCATGGCAATCGATATTCACGCTAAGGCGATTGTTGTTTGCTCTATTTCAGGCATCACCGCAAGAATGGTATCGCGCTTCCGCGCACCCGTTGATATTCTCGGTATGACAACAAACGAGGAAACGTGGCGCAAGCTCTCTCTTTCTTGGGGCGTTACTCCTGTTATGTGTGAGCTTGTAAATTCAACCGACGTCCTTTTCTATATGGCAAACAAGGCGGCAAAAAGCACGTTTAAATTAAAGAAGGGCGACAAAATCGTTATCACCGGCGGCATCACCAACGGCGGCACAGGAAGCACCAACCTTATTAAACTCGAAACCTTATAATATAACACAAAACCTCAAACTTATCTTTTAAATAAAAACACCCAAGGATGTCCTTGGGTGTTTTTTAGTTGAAATTGAGTATTTCTGTAAGAATATAGTTACTAACGAAGAAGCCCTTGGGAGTGAATGAATATGCACCGTTTGCTTTCTTCATATAGCCACCGTCGAGAAACGCGGTGATTTTAGGATATTTTTCGAGCAGGTGTTCACCGAAACGGGAAAAAAATTCTTCCTCGCAAATGCCGCTTGATAGGCGAAGCTTGAGCATTACGTACTCGTCCATTTTGGAAATTTCACCGAGGACGTGTTCGTTTTCGCCGTCATCCTCGTAATTTTTTGTAACTGTACCCGTGTCGGCTATTTGGCAAAGATACTCGCTTAAATTTGCAGAGTAATAATATCTTTTGCCACCGACAAAAGAATGTGCGCTTGGTCCAAAGCCGAGATATTCCTCACTTTGCCAATACTTTAGATTATGGCGGCTTTGGCGTCCGTTTTTTGCAAAATTGCTGATTTCATACTGCAAATATCCGTTCTTTTCCAAAAGCTCACACATTGTGATATACATTTCGTATTCCGTGTCCTCACTTGGTAAAGAAAGCGTGTCCTTCATTTTTTCAAAGACGGTTTTTTCCTCAATTTTAAGACAGTACGAGGAGATATGCTCAGGGGCAAGGGCGCACACAGTATTTAGCGTTTCCTTTAGCTGAGCTACGGTTTGATTTGGCAAGGAATACATAATATCAACGCTGATATTGTCAAAGCCGCACGCGCGAGCAAGGTTGAAATTCTCAATAAACTCACCATAAGTATGAATTCTGCCAAGAGCTTTAAGCTCACTATCAAACGTGGTTTGAAGCCCGATTGAGAGGCGGTTTACACTGCTTTTTCTGTACGTTATTAGCTTTTCTTCAGTTATAGTGCCCGGATTTGCTTCAATGGTAAATTCACAATCGTTTGAAAAATTAAAGCTTTCCTTTAAGGTCTTAGCTATTGCTTCAAAATCAATTGGTTCAAGCAGTGACGGAGTTCCGCCACCGAAAAATACGGTGTCTACCTCGTAATCCTTGTATAAAGGAGCATCATTTTTTATGTGAGAAATCAGTGCGTTAACGTAGTCGCTTATTTTTGCACTTGAAGCACAGGAATAAAAGTCACAGTAGTTGCATCTTTGCTTGCAAAACGGAACGTGCACGTATATACCTAATTTTTTCATATTGCTCCTTTCCTTAAAAATTGGGCTGGCTCATAAAGAATCCAGCATTATCAAACAGTTTTGCATAAATATAATTAAAAAACAGAATTTGCACGAATGAAATTCTGTTTTTTATTCTTTATGAGTTGCCCCAAAATTAACTTTCTGAGTGTTGTCAGATTAAGAGCAGAAATCGTCGATTTTTAGTCGTCGGCGTACTTCGTACGGTAGAGGAAAAATCGGCGATAATAAACCACATTAAAGAAGAAAAACGGAGTTTTTCAACCTTATATTTCCGAGCGGCTAATGCGCACTTAGTTTTCAATTATTTTTGTGGTTTATGGTTATGCCTTAATGTGGCACACTCGCTTTGTTTTATTTTTCGCTGTCATCAAGCTTAAGCACTGCCATAAATGCCTCAGGAGTAACCTCAACCGAGCCAAGGCGGCGCATCTTCTTTTTACCCTCTTTTTGTTTTTCAAGAAGCTTTTTCTTTCTTGTAATGTCACCGCCGTAGCATTTAGCCAAAACGTCCTTACGGAGCGCTTTAACAGTTTCGCGTGCGATAACCTTAGAGCCGATAGCCGCTTGAATCGGAATTTCAAAGAGCTGACGGGAAATATTGTCCTTTAATTTCTCCGCAATCTTTCTTGCGCGTGTATATGCCTTTTCGGAGTGAACTATAAAGGTGAGCGCGTCAACGATTTCACCGTTAAGAAGGAAATCAAGCTTAACTAGGTTGCTTGCCTCATAGCCCGCCATTTCATAGTCAAGTGAGGCATATCCCTTACTTCTGCTCTTTAGCGCATCAAAGAAGTCGTAAACTATTTCGTTAAGCGGCATAATATAGTGAAGCTCAACGCGAGTGGCATCGAGGTATTTCATATCCTTGAAAATACCGCGGCGGTCCTGACAAAGGTCCATAATTCCGCCAACAAACTCGGTTGGAGTGATAATGCTGCTCTTAACAACCGGCTCATATGCCGTTCTTATCGTATCGGACGGTGGGTAGTTTGACGGGTTGTCAACCATTATGGTTTCACCGTTTGTTTTTTCGATTTTATAAATAACGCTTGGTGCTGTGGTAATAAGATCAAGGTTAAATTCTCTTTCAAGGCGCTCTTGGATAATTTCCATATGAAGAAGGCCAAGAAAGCCGCAACGGAAGCCAAAGCCGAGAGCGATTGAGGTTTCCGGCTCAAATGAAAGCGCGGCATCGTTTAATTTAAGCTTTTCAAGCGCATCGCGAAGGTCGTTATAGCGCGCGCCGTCTGCCGGGTAAATACCCGAGAACACCATAGGAAGCGCTTCCTTAAAGCCCTTTAGTGGCTCACTTGTCGGATTTGATGCAAGAGTAACCGTATCGCCAACTCGAGTTTCGGAAACGGTTTTTATGCTTGCAGTGATGTATCCAACCTCGCCCGCTGAGAGCTTTTCTGCCTTTTCAAGACCGAACGCGTTTAGGTGGCCAACCTCAACAACCTCGTATTTTGCGCCTGTGCTCATAAGAAGCACGGTGTCGCCCGCCTTAAGTGTGCCGTCCATTACTCTAACGTAAACGACAACGCCGAGGTATGAGTTATAGTGTGAGTCAAAAATCAAGCACTTAAGAGGAGCTTCGGGGTCGCCCTTTGGTGCAGGAATTTTTTCAACAATTGCATCAAGCACCTGATCGATATTTAAGCCAACCTTGGCGGAAACCGCGGGGCAATCCTCGGCGATAATGCCGATAATGTCCTCAATTTCACCTCTTACTCTATCAACGTCAGCTGACGGAAGGTCAATTTTATTAACGACGGGGACGATTTCAAGGTCGCAGTCAACGGCAAGGTATGCGTTTGCAAGCGTTTGTGCCTCAATTCCCTGCGTTGAGTCAACAACCAAAAGCGCGCCCTCACAAGCGGTGAGTGAGCGTGAAACCTCGTAGTTAAAGTCAACGTGGCCGGGGGTGTCAATCAAGTTGAGAACGTATTCCTCTCCGTCCTTGTGCTTATAGTTTATTCTTACAGCGCGTGCCTTAATTGTAATTCCGCGCTCCTTTTCAAGATCCATATTATCAAGGAGCTGCTCTTCCATTTCTCTTTTGGTAACGGCGTTGGAATATTCAAGAATTCTGTCAGCAAGCGTGCTTTTTCCGTGGTCAATATGAGCTATAATTGAAAAGTTTCTTATATTTTTCTGTTTATCGGTCATTTTGGTGATCCTTTCGAAAAATTTCACCTTATTTTATCATAATATACGCGCTTGTGCAAGTGGTTTAATAAAAAAAGGCGTATAAAACGCCTTTTTCTATCTGATTTTAAGTAGTGTACGCTCTCGTTATATAACGTAATATTCGTTTTCTTGCTTTAGCTGCTCGTAGAAAACGGTATTTGTTGCGTATATATACGGATTGAGCCAAAGCGCGCCGACACCAAAGGTGATAAACGAAACGAATACCCAACCGATAAAGGAGAGCTGAAGCTTAAAATATTTCCATTTATATCCCTTCATAAGCATAGCAGACTCACTGAGTGCTTGCCACATATTATAATCGGGATTGTCCGACAAAACAAAGAAAAGCATTGAATACTTAAGAGTGAATCTAACAAGACCGTATATTGGCAACGGTAAAATAAATACAGGGAAAATTAAGTAAACAGATGCAAAAATGCATAAAACGATAAGCACCGTATATATAGCGGAAATCACCGCATAGTATAAGCCTGCCGCAATGTTTCTGCCCAAACGGCTTGTAAAGCCGACCAAAAGTGTTTTGAAGCTCTTTTCGCTATTCGGGGTTCTTAAAATCAAAAGAAAATATGAGCTGATGCCAACGCTGAGCGAACCCGAAATAATAACGCCGAGAAAGAAAAACTCAGACGAAATTGCCGCCGCTGCGCTGATACTCAAGCAAGCGAGCAACGGAAAAAGCCATTTTCTTTGAAAAAGGGTATTCCCTAAAATTTCGCGACCCTCTTCACGAAAATCCTTACAAGATTTCATAAAAGCACCTCCGTTAAATTTACTGTGTTATTATTGTAGCACACGCTACTTTTTTTGTCAACTTTTCAAACAAATTTTTTATAATTATTGACATTTAATTTTACTTGGTGTAGAATATAGAATATTCTAAAAATTGACGTCATATACAGCTTTTGTCAAAATTTATCGAGGTGGTTATAATGAAAATTAAGGGTGCTATTTTTGATATGGACGGTACGCTTCTCGACTCAATGAAATATTGGGATACGGTTGGCATAGAATATCTTGAGCGTAACGGAATAAAATATACAAGCGACAGAGAAAATAACGTTTTAGAGGTTGGCATTTGGGGCTTTACCGAATATTGCAACAAGACCTACGGTCTTAATAAAACTTATAAGCAGGTTTTAGCTGAGATTCACGATATAATGGACGAAAAATATGCAACGGTCGTTTCACTAAAAACGGGTGCTCAAAAAATGCTTGAGTTGCTTCGTCAAAACGGAGTAAAAATTTGTCTTGCAACAGCAACCGAAGAAAGCTCGGCAAAGAAAATTCTTGAAAAGCTTGGCGTGCTTGAATATTTTGAACACGTAATTACAACGTCGATGGTTGGTCAAAGCAAGCGCAGCCCGTTAATTTACGAAAAAGCAATGGAGCTTTTGGGCACAAGCAAGGGAGAAACTTACATCTTTGAGGACGCCGTTTATGCTATTCAAACCGCCAAGGGTGCAGGCTTCAACGTAGTAGGCATTGAGGACGAATGCTCTGCCCTTCCTTCAAGCGAGGTTGCAAAAATGTGCGACTATTTCCTTTATGAAAAGGACGAATACGACATTTCATTTTTAGACTGATTAATATAAAAAAGCCGCGATAGCTCGCGGCTTTTTTTATTGGAATTATGCGTAAATTGTTTCCTTGCTGTCTACAACTGCTTCAACGTTAATGATTTGCTCAGCTGCTTCTATGCCGTTTGGATTTGCAAGTGAAACGGCGGTTGCAGTTGATTTAACGGTTTCGTTGTGGAGATACGATACTGTATCGTCAACGATGATATATGAGCAGCAGTAAAGTGCCTGTGCTTCGTTTGAAATGCCTGTAATCTTAACTTGAAGGATTGAGAAGTTTGTATCGTTAAACGCGAACGCGAATGTTTTTCCGTTAACGCTACCGTCGCTATTTACGGGCTTGCCGTCTGATGCAACGCCTGCAACCACGCCGTACTTAATTTCATTACCCTCGCCAAGGAAAGCATTGTATGCTGCTACCGCGTCGAGATTTACAAAAATTACGTGGCCGATTGCATCCTGTCCGTATTCGGAAACAGACATACCCTTCTTAACAAAGAGTGCGCTGTTTTCAATATCCTTGCCAAGATAATCAACGCCACAAACTGTACAGTTGTGCTTGTTCTTTGCATTTTCAAAGTAGTTCTTATCTACGTAAACCCAATCAAGTCTTACCGGTGCTTCAACGCCGTAGTCGTGACCGAGAGGTGCCGCAATTGTAACCGCAAACGTGCTTGATGAAGCAGGTGTGGTTGTTTCTGTAATATTGTGTACCTTTTCGTACATATTTACTACTTTATCTTCTGTAATCTTGAAATCACAGTCGCAAATTGTAGCGTCGCTAACCCAACCTGTCACACCCTCCTCTGTACAGTTAGGAGCTGAGATGAAGCCCTCAACAACAGGGTGAGGAATACCGAGGTATACTGTCCATGCCTTGTAGCCGTTTGTATCGCCACAGTTTGAGAATACGTCTGTTCTTGTGCCGATATTATCAGTTACTGTATAAAGTGTTACACCGTCACAGTTGTTGAACGTTGACTTGCTAAATGCAAAGTCGTATGAGTGGTTATAAACAACGAATGGAGTAGCAAAATCAGCGGAGCCTGCATTGTCAAATTCCCACTCGCTTGCGTGTGTAACACCTTCCATAATGTAAAGCGTTTCAAGTGCTTTGAGATTCTTGAAAGGATAATTCTTAATTGCGATATTTTCACCGATATAGAGTGTTTTTGCCTGATCGCAATCCTTGAATGCATCTACGCCTGTAAATTCTACGCTACAGTTATCCTCAAAGGTGATTGATGCAAAGTCTGCACCAACAAATGCATTTTTGCCAATCTTGAAGCTTGAGGTGCTTGCAAATACAATATCATTCGAAGCACTTGTCGCGTTGAATGCATACTCGCCTATTGTGTAGGTTGAATTTTCACCAAATGCAATAAATTTAATTGTCTTTACGCCGTTGCAAATTTGGTTACCAAACGTTGCAGTTACGTTGCTTGCTGAGAAATCAACCGTTTCAAGTGCAGTACCTGCATAGAAGCACATATTTCCAAATGAATAAGTGGAATTTGCGCCCGCTTTAACTTCCTTAATCTTAGTATTTCTGAACGTTTCTTGACCGAACGTATACGTTGAATTTTCGCCGCTTATATCAAGTGTTTCCAAGCTTGTTTTACTGTGGAATACGGAATTTGCGACAGTAAGAGTTATATTGCTTGCGCTTGCATCAAGCTTTTTGATGCTGTTTGAGGTGTTCATTGAACCGCCGTTGAAGTTGTACGTTGAGCCCTCGCCGAGTGTAAGCTCTGTAAATATAGAGTTTCTGAACGCTTCATTATTGAAGTTATAAGTACCGTTTTTACCGTTAATTAAGATTGTTGTAATAGTGTTTTTACCCCAACCGTAGTTATTAACAGTTACGTTTAAGTTGTCTGCGCTTGCATCGATTTTTGCAATCGGTGTAGAGCCGTTAAAGCAGTTGTTGAAGGTATAGGTTGAATCCTGACCGAGTGTAACCTCAGTAATTGCAGTATCATAGAATGAACTGCCCACAAAGGTATAGGTTGAGCCTTCACCGTTTATTTTCAAGTTGTTGAACGCCTTATTGCCTCTTAATGCTTCACTATCGAACGTTACGGTAATACCGCTTGCACTTGCATCAATCGTTGTGAAATTGGTCTTGTTTGTATTGCCACTAATGAAGTATGCCTTAAATGTATACTGTGAGTTAGGAGCAAGAACAAGCTCTGTAAGCGTTGAATAGTTAAGTGAATTTTTGCTGATTACGTAAGTTGAATTTTCACCGAATTTGAACGTTGAAAGGTCGCAATAGCTTGCTGAACTCTTGTCACAGTTGAATGCGCTTTCATTCAAGGTAAGCGTAATGTTGCCTGCGCTTGCGTCAACCTCTGTAAGAGCAGTGTTATAGAACGCTTGCGCACCTACTGTATACGTGCTGTTCTTTGCAAATGTTACCTTTGGAATCAAGCAATAACGGAACGCATAGTTGCCGATTGAGTATGTTGCATTTTCGCCGAATTGTACGTTTGTAAGAGTTACACAGTTTTCAAATGCGTTTGCACCAAATGAAAGGTCAAGACCGTTTGGCAAAATAAGCTCAGTCATATCGTTTCCATAGAATGATGATGCGCCAAACTCTGCATATGTGTTGCTTGTAGGCAATTTAAGCTCTGTAATTGCACAGTTGTAGAATGCACTTGACATAAATCCATAATGTGAATTTTCGCCAAGAATAAGGTTTGCAATATTTGATCTGCCGTTGAACGCGCTATTCATAAATACAACACTATGCGAGCCTGCGGAGAGGTCGATTGTTGTAAGCTTTGGCATATCGCGTCTTTCATTATTTGGGTTGTAATAGCTACAGCTTGGGTTGAATACAATGTCTGTATTCTTACCAACGGTAATTTTTTCAAGCTTTCTTAAGTTACCAATATTTACAAAGTTAACGTATGCTCCGTCAGCTACAGTAAGCTCGGCAACACCGTATTCAACGTTACTATATTTTTCAACGTTTTGTGTTGTGATATTAACGAAAAGAATACCCTTTGGAATAGTAATTCCGTAGATGTTTCTAACCTTATAATCGCCAAATGCCTTAATTGCTGAAAGAGTATAGATGTAATCGCCGTCTGAGCCTGCGGTTGCAAATTCAAATACATCAGATGCCAAAACGGTGATTTCCTCGAACGTACCGTCATCGAGTCTGATCTTAACAGCAACCTCTAATGAAGATGGGTCAAGTGAATATGGAGCAACCTTAGAGTCGCCGCAAAGTGAGCATGTATAGGTCTTTGAACCAAGTGAGGTTAAGGTCGCCTCAACGTGCTCGCCAAGAACGTAGTTATGATCAAGCTTTTCGCCTAAGTTGAAATAAACGCTATAGTCACATACTGAGCAAACGAATTCAGCATAAGGTGCGTTTTGACAGCTTGCTTCTACGATTGTGTCCTCAAAATCGTGTTCGCAGCCTGCTGTAACTACGGTTTGATAAATAACGCCGTTTACGTCAAAGTTTACAAGCTGATAATCTTGACTTGTTTTTTCATTCTTGAAAGCAAACAAGCCGTTTGCACTTGGGATGAACGTGAAATCATCAGTAAGTGTTTCGTAAACGGTGGTTTCAACACCGTCAACTTCCTTTATTGATGCTTCGTAAATATTAATTGTTTCAATTGCTTTGCCGTCAGCTGTCTTTGTAGTTTCGTATCTGTACTCAGTTTTTGTACCGTCAAATGCAGTAACTACAAGCTTTGCAGGAGTTGGTGATGTGTACTTTGAAAATACAAACTTGTAGCCTGCGATATTGTAATAAGGAATATAGTAGGTAGATTCGTTATTGTTTGTAACAAGACCGTTTCCGCCCGAATGCATTGCTTGAACGTAATCCTCTGTAAGGAAGCTTTCAATTGCAGGCACCTTGTTATCAGGAAGAATAAACGTACCGCCCATTACTTGGATTGTGTCCTTGTTTGCATCAGTAAGTTCGCGTGGGGTGTACGTTACACCGTTAACAACGTACTCTTCGGTATAATCATCTGTCCAGAATGAGAGATTTTCTGCCTCTGCAGGAAGATAGAGTGTACCGCCGTAAATTCTTGTTTGAATTGCGTGGTTATTAAAGTAATAAAGTGTGTTTGACGACTTATTGTGTGTCTTATAAAGAGAAGGACCGTTGATTTTAACAACAGCGTTTTCGTAAATTTCAACAAGCTGTGTTCTGGTTGGACCCGTGCTTGTTACCATAATACCGTATACGTCAATTTTACCGTAAATTCTGATCCATGGGTGGTGCGCATTTGTGCCGTCCCAGTCCTCAGCAAGCCAGAAGTCAGGCGCGTTAATAGTAACGTCGCGTCCAACCACTGATCTGTTCTTTGTACCGTTGTAACCGTGGCCTTGGCAGTTATATACGTAATATGAGCCAACCTTACCGTCTGTGCTTTGAACGTTAAGTGTACCCTCACCCAAGATTTGCTTGCCTGAACGTTGGTTACCGATAATATCACCGTTTCTTGTGAAATTCATTGTATAGCCGTTCAATATAAGAGCTGACATATCCTGGTCTCTTACGCTAATGCCCTCTGAGGTTGTGATATCAGCCATAAGTATAGCTGAATAGCTTTCGTTTGTCATTGCGTAGTTAACGTCTGAAATTGTATAGCATTCCTTTGCAGCCGTACGGAAGAGCTTTATATCCTTATCAAAGGAAACCTCCTCGCCTGCCTTATAGGTGCGACCGTCCTCGGTGTACCAAACAAGCTGGAAGCCTTCCTTTCCCGCGTATGTAGTGCTTGAAGTTGTTGGCAAGGTAAATTTTTCTCCCGCCTTTACAACTTGTTTACCGTTTTCATATGCGGTTTTATCAAGAGTAGTTGTTGTGCTTGTAGTATCTCTTGACTCCATATATGAAATAGTAATTGTGTCACCTTCAGTTAAATCTTCTGCAATTGCGATAATGGCAAAAATTGACGCCAAGCTGGCAACCAAAACCAAAACTGCAAGAAGAATACCAAGTTTCTTTTTCATTTTGAGTTTCTCCTTAAATTTATTATATTTTAATGTTAACACAACGGAGCGAGATTGTCAAGTTTTACTAAAATTTTTCATTCTATTTTCGACAATTTGTGAATTATCACCTATAATTCAAAACACCGCGCAAGCCGCACCTTTTCAATGATAAAGAGAACCCCGAACCTCAAACTTCGGTTCGAGGACCACTTGTCAAATATAGAAAAGAAGCCGCGAAAATCGCGGCTTCTTTTGTGTTTATGCGTAAATTTTTTCTTTTGTATCGATAATTGCTTCAACGCTAACGCTTTCTACTGTTTCTTCAATGCCGTTTGGATTAGCAAGTGAAACAGCGGTAGCTGTTGATTTTACAGTTTCGTTGTGGAGGTATGAAACCTCGCCGTCAACGATAACGTATGAGCAGCAGTAAAGTGCTTGCGCTTCGTTTGTGATACCTGTAATCTTAATTTGAAGAATTGAGAAGTCGGTATTTTCAAAAGCAAAAGCAAATGCACTGCCGTTTACGCTTGCGTCACTGTTTATAGGCTTGCCGTCTGCTGCAACGCCTGCAACAACGCCGTACTTAATTTCGTTGTCCTCGCCAAGATATGCATTGTATGCATCTACTGCGTCGAGGTTAACAAAGATAACGTGTCCGATTGCGTCATTTGTAAATTCAGAAACTGAAGTTCCCTTCTTTGTAAAGAGTGCTGAATTTTCAATTTCCTTACCGAGGTAATCAACGCCGCAAACTGTGCAGTTGTGCTTATTCTTTGCATTTTCAAAGTAGTTCTTGTCAACGTAAACCCAATCGATTCTTACAGGTGATTCAACGCCGTAGTCATGACCGAGAGGTGCGGCAATTGTAACCGCATATGTTGTAACCTCTGTAGGTGTGGTCTTATCATTTATATTGTGTGCTTTTTCATATTTGCCTACAATCTTTTCTTCGACAATTTGGTAGCCACAGCCGCAAACGCTTTCTTCAGTTACCCAACCGGTAACGCCCTCTTCTGTACAGTTAGGAGCTGAAATGAAGCCCTCAACAACAGGGTGAGGAATACCGAGGTATACTGTCCATGCCTTATAGCCGTTTGTATCACCGCAGTTCATAAACACGTCTGTTCTTGTACCGATATTATCAGTTACAGTATAAAGAGTCATACCGTCACAGTTATTAAACATACCCTTGTTAAACGTAAGGTCATATGAGTGGTTATAAACAACCAACGGAGTTGCAAAATCTGCAGAGCCTGAATTTTCAAAGTCGTATTCGCTTGTGTGTGTTACACCATCCATAATTATGAGCTTTTCAAGATACTTAAAGTTCTTGAAAGGATAGTTGGTTAATGCAACGTTTTTACCGATATAAAGCTCCTTCGCAGTACATTCGCCAAATGCGTTCGTTCCCTTAAAGGTTACGTTACAGTTATCCTCAAACGTAACGCTTGCAAAATCAGTTTGCTTGAATGATTCCTTACCGATTGTAAACGTTGACGTACTTGAGAATACTATATCATTCTTTGGATTTGTTCCGTTAAATGCGCTATCACCGATTACGTAAGTTGAGTTTTCACCAAATGCAACGTATTCAAGCGAGGTCTTACCAGAGAACGTAGAACCGTTGAAGGTTGCGGTTACGTTTGATGCAGTACCGTCAACTGAAACAATATTGGTACTGCTGAATGGATAGCTGGCAAACGTATATGTTGAACCCTGACCAAATGTAAGTGCTGTGAGCTTTGTATTATAGAATGATTCGTTTGCAAAATCGTAGATTGAATTTTCACCATTAATAAGAAGCTCTGTAAGAGTTGTTCTGTCTCTGAACGCTCTATACTTAAAGGTTACGTTTAAGCCGCTTGCGCTTGCATCAATCTTTGCAATAGATGCTGAGCTAAAGCAACCTTCATTAAACACATAGGTTGAATTTTCAGCAAGAATAAGTTCTGTGATTGCTGTCTTATAGAAGCTTGAACCATTAAACGTATGGTTACCGTTTTTGCCAAACACTATAGCTGCAAGAGTTGTTCTGTCTCTGAACGCATTACCGCTCCAAAGTGCGGTAATTCCCTCTGCGCTTGCATCAATCTTCGTCAAGTTAGGAACGTTATTGAAGCAATACTCAATAAAAGTATATTGAGAGTTTGCCGCAAGAACAATTTCTTCAATATTTGTATAGTTGAATGATTCCTTAGCAAAATAATATGTTGAATTTTCGCCGAGCTTCAAGCTTGTAAGCACGTCATTTTTGTCTGCCTTATCATAGTACATATTAAACGCACCATTGTTTAAGGTCAAGGTTATATTACCTGCGCTTGCATCGATTTCTGAAAGAACAGGGTTAGAAAATGCTTGATTACCAACAGTATAAGTGCTATTAGCTGCGAATACAACCTTTTCTATAATCGTTTTATAGAAGCAGTAGTTTCCGATGGAATACGTTGAATTTTCACCGAACTTAACGCTTGCAAGGCTCGCGCAGCTTTCGAATGAGTTCGCTGAGAGGGTTATATCATTGTTGTCAGGGAATACAAGCTCTGTGAATTTGTTTCCATAGAAGCAGTATGAGCCAAAGGTATATTCATTGCTTGCTGCGAAGTTGATTTCCGCAATTGCACACTTATTAAACGAATAGCTGCCGAAGGAATACGTTGAATTTTCACCAAGTAAAAGTGAAGTGATTGTTGTTCTTTCGCTGAATGAGCTGCCTATAAACTTAACGGTATGATTACCTGCTGAAAGGTCAATGGTTGCAATCTTTTGCATATTGCGGCGCTCGTTATTAGGATTATAATAGCTAGCTCCTGAGCTGAATGCCACGTCGGTATTTTTGCCGATTGTTATTTTCTCTACCTTACGGAGATTACCGATATTTTGAATATCAACCTTTGCACCGTCTGCAATGGTAAGCTCAACAAGACCGTATTCTACGTTCTTATATTTCTCGTAGTTATGTGTTGTGATATTGATGTAAAGAATGCCCTGTGGAATTGTAATTCCGTAGATATTTCTTACACTATAATCACCGAATGCTTTGATACCACTGAGTGTATAGATGTAGTCGCCGTCTACGCCTGAGGTCGCAAATTCAAAGATTTCGTTTGCCAAAACAGTGATTTCCTCAAAGGTTTCATCATCGTTTCTGATCTTAACTGCGATTTCAAGATTGCTTGGATCTACAGTATATGCTCTTTCAACTGTTTCAGAGCAATCCTTACATTTGTAGCTTCTTGAGCCGAGTGCTGTTAACGTTGCTGCTGTTTCTTCTACAAGCTCCCAGCTGTGAGCTGTTTTTTGTTCAAGAATAGTTGTGGATGAATATCCGCAAAGAGTACAGGTAACTGTTTCGGAGCCCTGTGATTGACAGCTTGATTCAACTACTGTTTTTTCAAAGCTATGCTCGCATCCTGCTGGAACAACTACGTATGCTCCCTCATTTTCTTGAAGCTTCATATCAGCCGCGATAATATCATTTGAGAAGAGCAAAGCGCCTTGCATTCCGTAGTCTACAGCAAACTTGGTTGTTACAACGTATTCGCTTGTAACCGAGCCATCTTCTGCTGTTGTGTCGATTTTTTCGAAAACTACAATATTCTTTACCGAGCTTGACGTTTTTGTTGATCCATCATACTCGTCAATAAAGGTAATTGTATCCATTTCCATTTGATAGTAGTACGTACCGCTGAGTGAGCCGTCTACGTAATCAGTTACGGTAAGCTTGCCGTAAGCTCCCTCACCTATGGTATACTTTTCAAATGCAAGCTTGTAGCCAGGACGACTCAAGTATGCAACGTGGTAGGTTGAGGTATCCTTATTTGCATAAAGGCCGCTACCGCCACTTGGAATAGAGCCGATGTAATCTGCTGTTATGTAATCAGCAATTGCAGGTACATTGTTTTCAGGAAGATTAAATGTACCGCCAAAGATTTTGATTGCATCCTTTGTGAAGCTGTGTAAACCGTAATTATAATAAGTTTTGGTTCCGTCAACGTAGCTTTCTATATTGTCGTTAGTCCAGAACGTCTCGTTTGCCGCCTCGGCAGGAAGATTGAAGGTACCGCCATAGATTCTGAGCTCAAACGCTTGCGCGTTAAAGGTATAAAACTTATTATCTTTTCTGTTTACTATGTCTTTAAAGAGTGTAGGACCGTTTACAGTTAAGGTTGCACCATCGAAAATTTCAACAAACGGTGCTCTGTTTCCGATGGATGTAATTCTAACTAAGCCATAGCAGTTTACGTTACCGTAAATTCTTGTCCATGGGAAGTGGTTGTTGTATGAACCGTCACCGTCTGATGCCAACCAAAAGTTCGGAGCGTTGATTGTAACATCCGCACCGATAACGGTTTTGTTGGCAGAACCGTTATAGCTGTGAGATTGGTCTTGGAAGAAATAGTATTCTCCAAGCTTGCCATCAGGGTTAACTGCGTTAATTGTTCCTTCACCATAAATATGCTTACCTGAACGTTGTGCTCCCATAAAACCGCTTGAATTTTTTGTAATTGTTATTGTGAAGCCGTTCAAAATAAGAGCGGATTGTCCCTGGCTTTCAACGCTTATAGCTGAATTTGCCTCAATATCAGCCATCAAAATTGCTGATTTGCTTTCACTTGTCATTGCGTAGTTAACTTCAGCCATTGTGTAGCATTCCTTTGCAACAGCGCGGAAGAGCTTTGTGTCCTTATCAAAGGAAACCTCTTCTCCTGCCTTATAGGTACGACCGTTTTCGGTGTACCAAACAAGCTGGAAGCCATCCTGTCCTGTATATGAATTGCTTGAGGTTGTAGGCAAGGTGAATTTTTCTCCTTTACCAACTACCTGCTTACCGCCGCTATATGCTGTTGTATCAAGACTTGTTGTGTCACTTGTTGTGTCTTGAGTGTTCATATAAGAAACGGTGATTGTGTCATTTTCGGTCAAGTCTTCTGCAATTGCGATAATGGTAAAAAGTGAAACCAAGGCGGAAACCAAAATCATCACTGCAAGAAGAATACCAAATTTCTTTTTCATATTTCCCTCCATTTTATTTGCTTGCGCAATTTAATATAAATATATTATAGCATTTTGGAACGATTGTGTCAATATGACGGTTTTAACATAAAAGCCCGTCAAATATTGTACAAAATGCACAAAAGAAGCAAGCTGCGAGCGATTTTTAAAAGCGCGTCATAGGAACTTTGGAACCAAATTTTATATTTTGATTAATTTTCCTTGGCAAAAGCGTTTTTTTATGATACAATATGAAAAATACTGTTTTCGGGAGGACAAAATGGTTTATCAAATAAAAAACGGTTCCGTTGAATTCGGTGCAAGCTTAATACTTAGAAAAATCAATTTTGAAATCCGCGGGAACGAGAAAATCGCCGTGGTTGGGCGAAACGGCTCAGGAAAAACAACGCTTTTGCGCCTAATTGCCGGCGAGGTTGATATGACTAAAATTGAGGGTGAGGACTCCTTTATTGCAAAGGGCTCACGCGTTGAAATCGGCTACCTCAAGCAGAATCCGTTTAGCGACCTTGACATAACAGTTGACTCGGAAATGAAAAAGGTTTTTGCCTCAATTCTTGCAAAGAAGGAGCGGCTTGATACGCTTCTTTCCCTTATGGAAAGCGGAAATGCAAGCGCTGAGGACATTGAGCTTTATACCCGTTTGCACGAGGAATTTGAGACACAGGGTGGCTATTTTTACGAAAAAGACTACAATATTTTACTTAAGGGCTTCGGCTTTTCACTTGAGGACAAGGGGCGAAAGCTCAGCGAGTTTTCGGGCGGTCAGCTAACTAAGCTTGGCTTTATTAAGCTACTCCTTTCAAAGCCCGACGTTTTGCTTCTTGACGAGCCGACGAACCATCTTGATATAAATTCGGTTGAATGGCTTGAGGGCTACTTACAAAGCTACAAGCGTGCGGTTGTAATTGTTTCACACGATAGAATGTTTATTGACAAAATTGCCGACGTTGTATATGAAATTGAATACGGCGAGACGAAGCGTTATACGGGCAATTACTCTCAGTTTGTAAAAATTAAGGAAGCAAGCTACGCTGAGCAAGAAAAGCACTACAAGCTTCAGCAGGCGGAGATTTTACGCTTGCGCACTCTTATTGAAAAGTTCCGTGGCACGCCTACAAAGGTTTCAATGACCGACTCAAAGCTAAAACAAATTGAGCATATGGTGCTCATAGATGAGCCGAGAAAATTTGACACCTCCTCCTTCCGCGCCTCTTTCACGCCCGCAAGGGACACGGGCAAGGACGTTTTGGTGGTGAAAAACCTTGATATCGGTTATTCTTCTCCGCTTTGCCGTGTTAATTTTAATCTTTACAAGAAACAAAAAATCGGCGTTATTGGTGGCAACGGACTTGGAAAAAGTACACTTCTTAAAACACTTATCGGCACACAGCCAAAGCTTGGCGGTGAGTTTTCACTTGGTTGGCAGGTTGACGTTGGGTACTTTGACCAACAAATGGCACAATATTCATCATCAAAAACAGTGCTTGACGACTTTTGGGATTTATTCCCTAACCTTAAGGAGAGCGAGGCACGCGGTGCACTTGGCGCATTTATGTTCACCAAGGACGACGTTTTCAAAACGGTTGATATGCTCTCGGGCGGTGAGAAGGTACGCTTGGCACTTGCAAAAATTTTGCAAAGAAAGCCGAATTTCCTAATTTTAGACGAGCCGACAAACCATATGGATATGATTGGCAAGGAAACGCTTGAAAAAATGCTTGAAAGCTTTGACGGCTCTATTCTCTTTGTATCGCACGACAGATATTTTGTAAAAAAGCTTGCTGACGCGCTCGTTGTAATTGACAACGGACAAGCAACGTTTTACGATTACAGATACGACGAATATATACTAAAGAAGAATGAGGGCTCTTTGCCTTTATCTTCCGTTACCGCTTACACTAAGGAAGTGGCAGAAGCTCCGAAAAAGGGCAAGGAAGCATATCTTGCAAGCAAGGAGCGCACAAAAGCAGAAAAGCGCCTTGTAAAGCTGAACGAGAAAATGGAAGCACTTGACACTGAAATTTCAAGCAAGAAAGCACAAATGGAAAGCGACGAGGTAACGTGTGACTACGTATTGCTTTGCAAGCTCGGCGAGGAAATTGAAGCACTTGAGGGCGAGCTGTTTGAAATTTTAGAGGAAATTGACGAGCTTGAGGAAAAGCTGAAATAACGTAAAAGGAACAGGTAATAGCGCCTGTTCCTTAATTTTATTTTGCTTTGTTTTTTGCTTCTTTAATTTTTGCTTTTATAAACGGTTCAAATTCTTCGATTTCTCCCTTTGAAATTTGATCCTTATTTAATAGAAACGCTTGCTTTGCCTTTGTAAAAATAAAGTAATTATTTTTCGATTTAACAATATATTTTACATCAGAATATGAAAAATCAATTCTTGTTTCACCCAAGGAGCTACTATGCTTAAGCATTTCGTCAAAAAACTCAATTGTGAAAATGATTTCTTCATTTCTTGAGATTTCATTTTGACGCTTTAACGTCAATTTATAAACACTGCGATACATACTAAATTCAAATATGTATAATAAAAGCAAAACAAAAGACGCATTCATTAATGTCAGAAGCGGTTTATCCCAAGTAACAAAATGAAGGAATACGTTACAAGCAAATATTGCCAACAATACAATTCTTATTATAAAGAAAATCTTATTCTTAAAAACAGATACAAAAGCAAAATCCTTGATCATCGCTTCAGTTCTTGGACCGACAAATTCAAATTTAGTTTCCATAAAATCACCTCTTTCAAGAATATATTATCACATTTTCGGTAATATGTCAAGGGGAGAGCGTGCCTTTTTGAATTATCATATTATCATATGTTCATATTTGTATTTGTTAAAAAATATATTTTGTGGTGAAAGGCGCAAATTGCTACAATATATAGTTGACATTGTTTTTCATATATTTTATAATGTAAATAATGGAATAATTTCATATTTGGAGATTTATATGAACAATCAAGCTACCGTAAAAATAGATTTTGAAAACACGATTGGTAAAATAAAGCCGATGCACGCGGTAAACAACGGTCCGTATCCTGCAAGAGGCGACCAGAAGCGCGGAAATCTTGATGACTACCGTGCGGCAAGAATACCCTATGCAAGAAACCACGATGCCTCCTTTGATTCCGCATACGGCGGAAACCACACGGTTGACATCAATTTCATCTTCCCTGACTTTGACGCGGACGTCAACGACCCCGAAAGCTACGATTTTGCTTGTACGGACAAATACGTAGCGGAAACCTATGAGGCGGGCACTGAGGTGTTTTACCGTCTTGGCTCACGTATTGAGCATGAGGTGAAGAAGTATAACACTATAATGCCAAAGGACTTTCTCAAGTGGGCGCAAATTTGCGAGCATATAATTATGCACTACACAGAGGTATGGGCAGACGGCTTCAACTACAAAATGGAATATTGGGAAATTTGGAACGAGCCAGACCTTGACCCCGACGACGCAAAAAACAAAAGATGCTGGAGTGGAACGACGCCTGAATTTTGCGAATTTTACAGTGTTGCGGCTAAATACTTAAAAAACCGTTTCCCACATCTTAAGATAGGCGGCCCTGCATCAGCCGGTGACGAAGCTTGGCTTGAGAAGTTTTTGAAGTATCAAAGTGAGCATAAAGTTCCTATGGACTTCGTTTCCTGGCATTGGTATTGGACGGAGCCGATGGATATGTCAATTAAGGGAACGAGAATTCGCGCACTTATGAAAAAATACGGCTACGGCGAGGCGGAATCAATTCTTAACGAATGGAACTACGTACGCGGTTGGGTTGACGAGTTCGTTTACTCAATTGAGCAAATTATCTCAATAAAGGGCGCGTGCTTCTTCTCGGCTTGTATGGCGGCGGGACAGAACAACCCCGACATTGATATGCTTATGTATTACGATGCAAGACAGGGCGCGTTCAACGGTCTTTTTGATTACTACACAAGACGTCCATTGAAGGGCTACTACTCTTACTATTTATTTGCAAATCTTTACGAGATGGGCACACAGGTTAGCGCAACGAGCGACTGTGAGGACGTTTACGTTGTAGGCGCGAAGGGTAACGGCAAAAAGGCGGCAATAATAACCTACTACGCCGAGAACGATAATAAGTGGCAAAAATACATAACCATTGACCTTGGCTCAAGCGATTTTGACGGCGCTAAGGTTTTGGTTGTTGACAAAACAAGAACGATGAACGAATATTCTTCGTCTAAAATAGAAAACGGCAAGATTACCGTTTTTGCGGAAAGAAATTCAATTTTCTATATTGAGGTATAATATGATAAAGCCAGAAAAGCAATTTTATATTTTCGGTATGGGTGCGCGCGAAAAATTCATTTACAAGGCAGGCGGCACTCTTACAAAATTCGAGGGTAACGAGGTTGTTTTCACCTTTGACGTTAAGCGCGAAAAGTTTCTTTTTGACAGGTATACGGTCGTTATTTGGACAAACGACGAAAAGACGTATTTGATTAAGGAAAATTCATACGGTGCTTACATATATGATATTACCGGCGGCGAAGCACTCATTATGACGCTTTGCGAAGGTGAATACATAAATCTGCCCGATTTTGAGGAATATGAAAACTCCGAGGCGTTAAGAATTTTGCACCAAGAGATTTTGGTGAGCTTTAACGGAATTTTGCCCGTGCCAAACATATACACGTACAAAAAGCCGTGGTATCGCGACGGTGCGATGATGGCACTTGTGCTTGAAAGAACAAAGAACCTACATTTAATAAAGCCATGGGCGCTTAGTGTCACCGAATTATACGACAAAAACAACAAGGGCAACTGTGAGCCCGACAACCTTGGGCAAATTGCTTTTGTGCTTTCATACTTTGTTGACAAGAATTACCCATTAATTGGTGAAATTTACAAGGAAGCTGAAAGAATTAGTGAAAACGGAGTGCTTACAGGCCTTACAGACTACGGCCATCACGAAATATACGCGACCCTGTGGTTGAAATTGGCATTTGACAGACTGAACATCAAAGCTGATTTTATAAAAATCCCTAAGGAGTTTGACAGATACGCAAGGATGTTTTGGATGGACAAAAGCGAGGTTGAAATTGACACACCGTTTGAAAATAAATACGACGAGTGGTATCCCTACCTAACCTGGGCAACGTACCACTTTGACGGTGACGAAATTCCAAGCGAGCTGCTCGAAATTAAGTACCCGATGAGCTGGGAAATTTGCGCCTCCGAGGCGGAATACGATTTAATTCTGCCACTTAGCGAGGAATATGCAAAAAACAAATGCTCCGCGCCTCACTCGTGGCACGCGGCTGAAATGTTTATGTATCTAATCGAAAAGGAGCAAAAATGAGTATTAAAAACGTAGTTTTTGATTGTGGGCAGGTGCTTGTCCATTTTGAGCCAAGCTATATGGTTGGCGTATACGTTAGCGATGAAAAGGACAAAGCACTTCTTGAAGAGGTGATATTTGACCGTTTATATTGGGACAAGCTTGACCTTGGCACCATTTCAAACGAAGAAACGGTGAGCGAAATTAAAAAACGCTTGCCCGCCCGCCTTTGGGACGTTAGCGAGAAAATTTACTACAATTGGATTAACAATATTCCCGAAATTGAAGGAATGAGAGAGCTTACAATTGATATTAAAAACAGACACGGGGTCAAGCTTTTCCTCCTTTCCAACATTTCAAAGTACTTTGCCGCGCACGCTTGTGAGCTTGAAATATTGAAGAGCTTCGACGGCCTTGTAATGTCTGCAGAATTAGGAATTGTTAAGCCAAGCTATGAGATTTTTGATTATCTTTGCAAAACGTATAGTCTTGCGCCAAATGAAACAATTTTTGTTGACGATAGACGCGACAATATAGAGGGTGCGGAAAAATACGGAATCCGCGGCTATTTGTTCGACGGTGACGTAAACAAGCTAAAAAGCTTTTTGGAAGAAATTTTATAAAAAATAGCGAGGAGTGTCTGATTTTGACACTCCTCATTTTGTTTTATTTATTATTTTCTCTTGATGCAAGGTAGCATTTTAGTGCAAGAAGCCAGTCGGTTTGAATAAAGTCAACGTTTTTGTCGATAAGCCAACCCCAGCCCTTATCGGGTGAATCCGCAACTGAAACGTCGTCGCTATGGTATCCGTTTATGATATCGTTTTCATCGTAAATAATTGAATTTGCCCAAACCAAAAGTCCTTTATCGTGCATTGACTTTATGTATTCGTCACTTATGCACTCAGCGGTGTCGTCCTTAAAAAGCACCTCGACGCCGATTAGGTTTATGTTGCGCTTAAGCAAGTCCTCTGTAATTTCGTCCTTATCTCTTACAAGTGGCACAAACATAAGGTCCGAGGCGTATTTTTCCACCTTGGCAAGCGACTCCTCGTCTACGTAAGTTTTTACTATAACCTGCTTTTCAACGCCTGCTTTTCTAATTGCGGCAGTGATGCCCTCAACGTCCGTCCAAAACTTATCAACGTTAATATAAACCTTATCCTTAAGAAGCGCGAAAACCTCCTCAAGCGTGGGCACCTTATAGCTTGTTTTTACGCTATCTTGGTTAACAAGGCGCTTTTCTTCAAGCTCGTCAGCGGTCATTTCCCAAATATATTTGTCCTTCAGAAAAACCGGCTCCATCCATGGGTGGAAAACGTAATATTTGCCGTCCTTTGTCTTAGAAACGTCAATTTCAACCACGTCCGCACCCTGCGAAAGTGCGATTTTATATGCGGCAATTGAGTTGCACGGCACGTTTGCACCGCAAACGCCTCTGTGCGCCGCTAAAAATGGTCTTTTTAATTCTTTTCTATTTTCAAAAATACTTTTATTAAAATCCATAATGCTCTCTCCTTCGTTTTATTTATTTTAACACGTTTTCTTGGAAAAATCAACGCCTTATCACAACCTTCTTTATTGACTTTAGCATTTTATATATGATATAATGAAAAAAATGGGCAAAGGAGAATGGAAATGAAAAGATTTTTAGTTTTCGCAATATGCACTATCTCTATTTTTATGCTGTTTGTCACACTTACCTTTGCAAATGAAATCTCGGTATTTGCGGTAAGCGAGGACGATATAACAGGCGCAATTTCACGCGCAAGCAAGAAAGACACGGTAAACGTTACTCTTGCAAGTGATATTGAGGTGACAAAAAATATCGCGGTTTCAAAGGAAATAACGCTGAATATTTATTTCAACGGATTTCAAATGAACTATACGGGAAGCACCTCGAGCGCTTTTGAGTCTGCCGCGTTATATATAAATAAGGACACGGCAACGGTTAATTTATACGGAAGCCATAAGCTTGACTCCTTTAGTGAATATACACACTATGCAGACAGCGTGCGCCCTGATTTTACGGGAACGGGCAACTTAATCACTATTCTGCACGGAAGCTTGAATATTTACTCGACGTATATGCTTTCGTCAAGTGATGCGTTTGTGCTTGTGGGCGATATGGTTGACAACAATAACTATGCTATTACGGTTAAGGATTCGGTGTTGCGAGCGCCCAAGGGCTCATCAAAATCCGCCATGGTGCACGAGGGTGGAAACTCCTCAAACGATGCGGTTATAAAAAGAACGTTAGTTACTGAAAATTCGGTTTTATACGGTGGCTTCAAGGGGATAAATTACGCTTATAACTTGACTGTTGGCACCTCGTTTACGGACACGAAATTTTACGATTTTTATATCAAGAACGACTGTTGGTATGCGCCGGACAATTCAAGCGTTGCTCCACTCCTTATGAATTCTTACGAAAAAGCAGCGAGCTATACGGGCTGTATTTTTAACAATTACGACGAAACGGTTGGCAACATTACAGTTTACACAGAAACGGGAAAGCAAAATTTCAAGCTTATTGAATGTACCTTTGGCAAGGTTGTAAGTGGCGGTAAATTTGCCGGCGACAGAGGCGGAAACGCTATCGTATATATCATTGAAAATATGCCACGCTGCGACGAAAGCGGCAAAATGATGGTTTGTACAAACGGCGGTGCGTTAACCGAGCAAAACGTTCCTTTAGGCGCGCACGAGTTTGATTACAGCAAGGTTGTTTATCCAAACGGATACGCGCAAAACGGTCTAAAATTGCTTGTTTGCTCAATTTGTGAGGGTGAAACCGAGGCAGGCATGAGCGAGCCGTTATTTATAAATCTCGGATATTCCCTTAGTGAAACGGAAACCGACATATCAATCGGCACAAAAATCAACTTATCTATGCTTCAAAGCTATCTTGCGAAGAATCCAAACGAAATGTTTGATTACGGAATTATAGCAGGAAGCGAAAAAACAAATTTCTCTCTTGAAAATGGCGTATTGACACTTTCGGACGGTGGAATAAAGAAATCGTTTATAAATACAGACTACGACTTAGTTACAACTAAGCTGACAAACATAGTAGCAGAGCTGAAAACGACGAATTTTGCGCTTGAATTCTACATTTGTGACGGAAACGGCATTGAAATTTGCGACGGCAGCTTTGAATATATTTCAGTAGAGGAGCTTAAAATTATGCTTGACGAAACAAGAAACAAGGCGCTTGCATTGCTTGACACAAAGCACAAGCTATATTATAACGACGACGGCTCGTTTAGAGTTTTAGTAATTGCCGACGCGCATATGAACTATACTGCTAATGCAGCTGACGTAAACGAGGTGCGCGAAAGAATAAAGCTTCTCGTTGACAGAAGCGAGCCAAACCTTGTAATTTTTACGGGTGACAACACAATCGGCTCATCAAGTGAGGAAAAATTGCGCGCAAATATTGACATTTTGGTTGGTTATATTGAAGAAAAGCAAATTCCTTGGTGCCATGTTTACGGCAACCACGACCACGAGGGTGCGCTTTCAAACGCGGCTCAGCAATCTATTTGGGAATCATATGAATACTGTGTTTCTAAGGCAGGCGATGAGGATATTTTCGGCACGGGCAACTACGTTCTCGGTGTATATAACAAGGACGACACGCTTGGCGCGGCGGTTTACTGCTTTGACTCAGGCGCTTACGCCACGGGCGGCGGCTACGACTTTATCAAGGACGACCAAATCGCTTGGTATAAGGAATCCTCTGAGCTTTTAGAGGACTATGCGGATAAGAAGGTAAAGGGCATTATGGCGTTCCATATTCCGCTACGTGAAAATATCACAGCTTATGAAAAGCGCGACGATTCAAGCTTTGTATATGAATATACAGGTCAAAGAAACGAAAACATTTGCGCCTCGAACTACGATAATAATTTCTTTGAAACCGTGCTTGAGCGCGGAGATATCAAGGCGATTGTAACGGGACACGACCATATAAACGACTATATGTATAATTATCTTGGCGTTAAGCTTGCTTCCTCACCAAACGTAAGTGACCTCACCTACACAAATGCAAGCTTGCAGGGTGGACGAGTTTTCGACCTTAACCAAGAAACGATAGACGATATTCCAACCTACGTTGAATACATAATCAAGCGTGTAAATTCGTTTGATTACGATATTTATGAAAACGACGTGACAATTGAGGATGCAAGCGGCGAATTAAACGTGCAAATCACGGGCTTTAACAGCTCACAGCTTGGCGGAAGTGCAAGCGTGGCAGCTGGCGACGGCATGATTACGGTAACGAGAAGTCAAACGGGAAATTTTGAATTTAGAATAATGTTTGACGAGGAAAAATACGGACGCCTTGGCGAAAATAAATACGTCGTTTTGTGGATGGATTTCACAAGCGTTGAGTTTAGAAAGGCGAGCATTGGCTTGCTTTCAACATTAGGCGCAAGCGCGTACAGAACTGATGACCACGACTCCCCTTCTCCATTCTATTATCTTGCCGACGGCTCGAATGAGTGGGTTGAAATGTCGCACGGTAATGACGGCTGCTTCGGAGCAGACCAAGGAAGCGCGGTGCACGGCTTGAAGGGCTACTTTGCGATGCCGATTGAATATATGAAGCAAAGCTCACAGACGATGAACGGCGACACGCTTGTAACCGGATTTTATATGTATGCGGACATTAAAAATGCTGATTACGCTAATCAACCGTTCTATATTGACAATATAATGCTTGCTACTGATTACAAGACTATATTGCTTCCTAAAAATTAATCTAAAAACGGCTTCCCGAAGGAAGCCGTTTGTTTATTCAATGAATGTAGATTGATTTTGATCCTTTAAGAAGGTGTCGTTCATTCTAATCCATACGTAGCGAGAAAGACCCGAATCCTTTATGGTTGGGAATTTGCTTGCTACACGGTAGTTAATTTTGGAGATTTCACAATGGAAGCCACCGCCATTTATCATATCGGGATTGTACGTGGCGTAGCTTTCTCCCTTTTCGTTGATTTTGGAGAGATTTGTCATAAACGTGTTTTGTGATTTTATGAGGTGTGCGCTATCGGCTGTCAATTCAAAGTAGAGGTAGTCTGCCTCGCCGCGCCAAATGCTCCAGGCATGACCGGCACAAATTGCAGGGCCGTCACCGTCACCCTCCCATCCGGTTTCCCACCAACGAAGCGTTGAGCGGTGCATACCTGCAATAGGGGCTCTGATAATCCAATTTTCGTGCAAATCAAGGATTTGTTTTGCTTTCTTTATGTATTTTTCATCATACATTTGATTTTTTGCATAGTAAAGGAGCGAAAGTGCGGTGCAAGAAATTGAGCCGTCCTCCATTTCCTCCTCGGTAAGATCGGTTTTTGAGCCCTCGGTTGGGAAATTAAGTCCTCGGTTATATAGATATTCAGCCATTTTTGCGGCGGAATCATAGCAAAGCGCGGATAACTCGGGATCAGTTTCGACAAAGAATTTTCCAACGTCAATTATCGGTATAATAGGTGCGCAAACGGTTGTATAATCCTCGCGTGAGCCATTTCCCCAATCAACCTCTATTCTTCCGTCTTCCTTTTGATAGCTTGAAATCAGACACGTGGTCGCGCCTTTTAGATATTCAAGGTATTTTTCATCATCGAAATATTTGTAGGCATCAAGCAAAATGACAATTCCTGCAGAAAGCTCTTGCACGCGTCTTGATTTATACACGTTGTAAGCATCTTCTTCTCCGTTTGGCACGTTTAGAATCGTGCGGTGAGGTGTTGCCTTTGCTTCGTCCTGCTCGGTTATTATATCAAGAAGGGTTTTAAGCTTGGCTTCGTATGCTTCAATCTCATCATCTGTTAGCTTGTCCTTGTACTTTTTAAGGAAACGAAGCATAGCGCTTGCCCAGCTTTGATGCTCACAAAGGTTGCCGTCGGTATGCTTGCTAATTATATCGAGGTCAACGGTGTCCATTGATTTTTTATAAAGAGAAACAAGTGATTCATAGCCAAATAAGGACACAGGTGCGCCTTTTTTGCCGTTTTTAACAGGAATTAGCGTTGTCAGCCCCTCGTTTTTGACGGTGTACCATTCGCTAAACCTTAAGGTTGTTTCCTCACCGTTATAAATTTCGATTAGTGAGTCGGGCTTGCCGTATGGAATTAGTTTGATTTCTGTGCCAACCGCGCCGCCACTAACCTCATAATCAAGAAACGGTGCTTCATATAGCTCGCTAAGTGCTTTTAAACAGCTATCAAAGGTGGTAACAGGCAAAATTGCAAATTTCAGGTAATTTTCATTTTTTGCTTGACCGTACGCTTTATCAAAATTAGCAAGAAGCTTCAAATTTATAAAATAATGTCCCCACGAATAGGATGAATAGTCCATTTTCCAACCGTTTGCGGGGGAAAGAATTGCTAAAACGAGGTTTTTGCCGTTTGGCTTTGTCAGGTAAAAATATTTAATATCGCTACCCTCGTATGTATATGGGGTATTAAAAAGGAATTGGTTTTCATAGCCGCCTCCGTCTTTTTTACCCATAAAGTTAATCGGGAGGTTAATGCCGTATTCCGAAAATTCGTCCTTGTCGGTTTTAAGCTCCAAAATCAATCCCTTTTTGTATTTTTCTGCACTAATTGTCGTTTTTGTTTTGATTGCTTTTCCCTTTTCAAAAATATCCTTGCGGTCGTTAAACGGTGTGCAGCTTGGCTTTTGTCCCTTTGTTATATCGTCATCAATCAAGGTATAGCAAACACTAAGCGGTTCTCCGTTCAAAATTTTATCGTTTGGTGCGCGAAGGTCGCGAATTTCACCGTTTACTACGGTTATAATCTTAGGCTTTCTTGGGTATTTCATTGTGAGCCAAATAATTACCGCGCCCAGGACGGAAAGAAAAATGATGATAGGCAAAACGATAAACGGAGTTTCTCCCGTTATGATTTGATATATTAGCTCGATTAAATCAAAAATCGCTTCTGTTTTCATTTTTTCTCCTTATATAAGCTGAATTTTTCGAGCGGCAACCTGAGGTGGGTAGCTTCTTGCGACCTGTCCGTTATAGGTTACTTTAATTCTGTCCCCTTCGGTTAAGCTTAATTTTGTGACACTGTTTCCGTCCTTGTCGTAATATTTTGTTTGATTTGTGGTAACAATTAAGTAAGTGCCGAACTCGTTTTGTCCCTCGTCTGCTTCTACCTCTATTCTATCATCTACGCTTTTCACAGTTGCCAAGAAGGTAATTTCCTCGCCCTGCGCGCCAACACTGCCGCAGGAAAGAAGCATTGGGAAAAGCGACAGCAAAAGAATGCTTAATATAATTTTTTTCATTTTTTACTCCTCTGTTTTTACATCGGGTTTAGTCTTTGAAATTATTTTAGCATATATGCACGCGCATTTCAACAAAATAAAACCAAATAAAAATAAAAAAGCTCTTGATTTTTGGAAAAAGATGTGATATACTTGTTTAGCAATTGAAGAAATACGCAGAATTCGCCGAAGGTGCGAGGGCGCACTACCCAGAAATCGTGTAACCTGTAACAGGGTTCCAGACGCATTGAGACTGCAAGAAGCCGAGCAAAGCGACGGTTGATTGCTTAGTCGAAAGTGTGCATAGCGAAGCGGAGCTGTTCGAATCTCTCATTTTTCTAAAACTTGCTATAATACAATTTAATATATGGAGAATTCGCCTAGTTGGTCGAGGGCGCACGATTGGAAATCGTGTAACCGGTAACACGGTTCCAGAGTTCGAATCTCTGATTCTCCGCCAAAGAAGGACAACACCATTTTTGAGTGTTGTCCTTCTTTCTTTTGGCGTTAATCGGTCAGTTCGAGCTCTGCTCGTGGCTTCGCCGCGAATAGAGTGCGCAAGTGCGACGAAGGCGTTGTCAGCTCGCTAGCAAAAGCCCGTCGCAACTCATTCCCAAAGGGAATGCATCTCTGATTCTGCGTGTGTTATTTTTATGGTTTAAAACATTGGAGACATAAAATCTCCTCTGCCTTTCCTACGTCTGCTGAAAAATTCATATTTTTATTGATTTTATTTTTAATGTATGTTATACTAAATAAACAGTATTTTCTATTATCAAGGAGAATAAAAATGATATCTTTTACAGGTGAAATGTCTGAAAAATGTAAAAACTATGTTTTTAAGTACGAAGGCATGGGGACGCGAATTATTGCACTGATTTTTTCATTGATACTTTGTGTTCCTGTTGTTATTCTTTCCATAACTGTTGATTGGATTTGGGTGTTATGCATAATACCGTTGGTTCTCTTGGTTGCATTATCAGGAATCAGACCAAGTAAAAAAGAATATGCGCTTGCAATACCACATAGAATTATAATTGAAAATGGACAATTGATAAGTAAAAGCGACAAATTTGAAGTTTCAACTACTATGTCCAAGGTAAAAAAAGTAATAGACTTCGGCGATTGGTATCATATTCGGTTAAGTTACCCTCTTTGGAGCTCAAAATTTGTATGTGAAAAAAGTCTATTAACCGATGGGACATTAGAAGAATTCGAATCAATATTTGGTAGCAAATTAGTTAAAAAAGACTAATTTAAAGTTTCACCAAATAAGGACAACACCATTTTTGAGTGTTGTCCTTCTTTCTTTTGGCGTTAATCGGTCAGTTCGAACTCTGCTCGTGGCTTCGCCACGAATAGAGTGCGCAAACGAGGCAATGTCATCTGTGGATTACACAAAAGGGACTCGGCGAAGCTCATTCCCAAAGGGAATGCATCTCTCTGATGCTCTTGCAAAAAAATCGGACAAGGAACGGTTCCTTGTCCGATTTATATTATTTTGATCTCCTACTCCTTACATTGAGTTGCTACTACGTGACTTCCGAAAAGGTCGGGGATTATTACGTCACCGACGGTGAGCGGAAGCTTTGCTATGGTTGAATTTATTATTTCCATAGCTTCAAAGACCTTTTCCTTGGGAATCGGTTTGCTTGTTTTTACGGAAACAAGCTCTCCGTTTTCGCAACGGATTGTAGTTGTTACCGTTCTTTTAGGGTTTGTGCATTCGTTTATCGCGTATTCCTTTCCTCTCGGGCAAGCGTTACCGACAACGGACACTACGTCCTTTTCTTCCAACGTTACAACAAGGCCGCATCCCAGAGGACATGCTATACAGGTTAATTCTCTTTTCATGATAGTTCCTCCAGTTCAATCCTTAAACGAGATACCCCCTCGAGGATTTTACTATTAATCTTCAAGGCCTCCATCTCTGACGGTGCTATTCTTTGCTTTTTTCTTGAGAGAACCTGCTTATCGTCTGCATAAACGTTTATTTTTACGTTTCTATATAAGCCCGAGGTTCTAAAGTAAAGTGTTGTGTCCTTTTTCTCCGTTAGTATTTGAGGCACGGTATAGCGGATTTTTCCGTCGGTTGAAATAGGAATTTTTACTGTTTTATTGTTAACTCCCTTTATGTAATCGGCAGCACCCTTACCCGCGATTTCCGCTTCGTCGGACACGTAGTCGACCAAGTCGTGAACGTGCAAGACGTTTCCGCAGGAAAACACTCCATCTACATCGGTTTCTCTGTTTTGGTCAACCACGCTACCGTTTGTTACAGGTGAAATCTTAGCGCCAATGCCCTTTGTCAGCTCATTTTCGGGAATTAATCCACATGATAAAAGCAAGGTGTCACAAGGTATATGCTCATAGGTT
>JAZREL010000025.1:0-30994 GCA_045660785.1 Eubacteriales bacterium
ATTTCAACTTTGAGTTCTGGTGTATATTTGTTAAATTTTTGTCCTTTTTTAGCCATAATAAAAACCTCCTATGGTTTTATTATACCATAAGAGGTTTTACCCTTTTTTATTTTTTGTGAACTAAATGGGGTTCACTTCAAAGGAGTGCCTTTTTTTCTGCTTAAAATCTCGTTTTTTGTAAGAGCTAAGGCGCAAAATGCAAAGAAAAAAGAGCAGACAAAACCGTCTGCTCGCAAAAAACTCTTCATTATTTATATATTATTAATATCATCCATATATTTAGAGGACTCATTTTGCGCCATTTTATCGCATCTTTCGTTATATGGATGTCCTGCATGGCCCTTTACCCAAACGTAGGTAATTTCGTGCTTCTTAATCTCGTCAAGGAGTATTTCCCAAAGGTCGGGGTTGAGTGCTTGTGAGCGGTCGGACTTTCTCCAATTGTTTGCACGCCAAGATTCTGCCCAGCCGTTGACAATTCCGTCGATAACGTATTTTGAATCGGACGTGAGCGTGATTTCGCAGCTTTCCTTGAGCGCTTGGAGTGCCTTGATAACTGCGGTTAGCTCCATTCTGTTGTTCGTGGTGCTTGCTTCACCACCCGAAAGCTCCTTTTCAATTCCCTTGTAAACGAGAACCGCACCCCACCCGCCGGGACCGGGGTTACATCTGCACGAGCCGTCGGTATAAATATCTATATGCTTCATTAAAATCTTCCTTTAAATTTATGATAACTTATTTTAACATAAAAACAGTCTTAATTCAAGTAAGAATAAAATAAATTTATTTTTTTCAAAAATGTGTTGACAATGAATATTTTATATGATACAATAACGCAGAACGAGTATGTCTATACTCGCTCCTACCGTCAATTCAGTTGACGGTCATTAAGTCCACAGGAGGTAAAGAAAATGGAAAAGGTTATGAACTCTTATGAAACTTTGTTCGTAGTTGACGCAACAATCGCTGAAGACGATATTAAGGCAACTGTCGAGAAGTTTACAGCTCTTATTGCTGACAACGGTGCTATCGAGTCAGTTGATGAGTGGGGCAAGAGAAGACTTGCGTACCCAATCAACGACAAGAATGATGGTTACTATGTTCTTGTTAACTTTAAGAGTGAAGGCTCATTTACAGCAGAGCTTGAGCGTTTGTTCGGTATTAACGAAAACATTCTTCGCTCTATTGTAATTCGCCAAATCGAAGACAAGAAGACAAGAAAAGACGCTTAATTTTAGAAAGGGGAAATCAAAATGGCAAACTTAAACTTTAACAAAGCAATTTTGGGCGGTAGACTTACAGCTGACCCCGAGGTTAAGCAAACAACTCAAGGCACACCTGTTGTTCAATTCTCTCTTGCAATCAACCGCAAGGGCAAGGATGCACAGGCAGATTTCATTAACTGTGTTGCTTGGAGACAAACAGCAGATTTTATCGGTAAATTTTTCAAAAAGGGTAGCTCAATTTGCGTTACCGGTTCAATCCAGACAAGAAGCTGGAATGACCAACAAGGAAACAAGCGCTCAACAACCGAGGTTGTTGTTGACGAGGCATTCTTTGTAGATGCAAAGACAGAGGGCGTTGGCGGCTTTGAGGAGCCATCATTCCAAACACCACAAGCACCTAAGTTTGAAGAGGTTGCCGGTGACGACGACTTGCCGTTCTAATTCACGGCGAACAAAATTTATAGGAGGAAACTAATATGGATAACAACAATACTGTTGAAAAAGAACAGGTTGTTCAACAGCGTCCTGCTCGTCAGGTTATGCGCAAAAAGAAGAAGGTTTGTGCATTCTGCGCTGATAAGATTGGTCATATAGATTATAAAGATACAGCTCGTTTGAGAAAGTACGTTACTGAGCGTGCAAAGATTCTTCCAAGAAGAATTACAGGCACATGCGCTCATCACCAAGGTGAACTTACAAAGGCAATCAAGCGCGCTCGCTTTATGGCTCTTATGCCTTACATCGACGACTAATAAAACAAAAGCAAGCCAATCGGCTTGCTTTTGTTTTATGCTGTTTTTTAAAAGAGAAGAGGTAAGATATATCCTTCCTGCTGCTTCTGAAAAAAATAAAGAGCTATGCGGGTTAACATAGCTCTTTTTTCATGACTTACGCCATTTTGTTATACATAAGTGTGAACTGGCTCTTCTTGTGCGCAGCGTTGTTCTTGTGAAGAATTCCCTTAGCAACAGCTTGGTCAACTTTCTTTACAGCAGCTACGTAAGCAACTTGAGCAGCTTCCTTTTCACCAGCTTCAACAGCAGCCTTGAACTTCTTGATTGCTGTGTTGAGTTGTGATTTAAGCATCTTATTACGAAGTGTTTTAGTAGCGATAACCTTTACACGCTTCTTCGCAGATTTGATATTAGGCATGAAAAATCCTCCTTTAATATTATAATCCGACAGATGCTTATCCGTTGCCTGAGAGGGTGCTTCGAATACGCCTGTTCGTACAGTTACATATAATATCATACTATTTCCAAAAAATCAATACCTTTTGACAAAAAAATTAAAAATATTTATTTAGTATAATAAACTATTATAAATTATAGTATATGCGCGCGTATATTTGAGCAAAATCCTTGTTGCTTTTTAGTTCATAAAAAATTTACATATTAAAAGTTTGTAAACTTTCAAGAAATAAATTGTAAATTTTTATATTATTTACAAAAAATTTATATTTACTATTGACATTTTATTATACGGGTGATATAATCTGTTACTGCACAATATTTTTTAATAATTCTTTTATATTATTATATATAAAAGGGAAGTTGGAGTAAAAAAGATATGGTCAAAGAACAAAAGCTTGGCAAAAACACAAGAATGAATTTTGCTAAAATCAATGAGCTTTGCGAAATGCCAAACCTTATTGATGTACAGAAGGAGTCATTTGAATGGTTCTTGGAAAAGGGTATCCAAGAGGTTCTTAATGACGTTTCTCCTATCACGGACCACACAGAGGATCTTTCAATTGAGTTTGTTTCATACACACTCGACGTAAACAATCCTAAGTATCCTGTTGAGGAGTGCAAAATAAGAGACGTAAACTACGCAGCTCCTTTGCGTGTTAACGTTCGCCTTTCTAACAGAACAACAGGTGAAGTAAAAGAGCACGAAGTGTTCATGGGTGATTTCCCACTTATGACAGACAACGGTACCTTTGTTATCAACGGTGCTGAGCGTGTAGTTGTTTCACAAATCGTTCGTTCTCCCGGAATGTACTATGATTTTTCTGTTGATAAGACAGGTACACATAACTATACCGCACAAATCATCCCTTATCGCGGTGCTTGGCTTGAGTACGAAACCGACTCATCAAACGTATTCTACGTTCACATTGATAAGAACAGAAAGATGCCTGTTACTATTCTTATTCGTGCACTTGGCGTTGAAACTGCTGAGGACCTTAAGGATATGTTCGGTTCTAAGTTCATTACTCCTACCCTTGAAAAGGATGAGTGCGAAAAGCTCGCTATGGAGTTTGGCACAACAATTCAAGAGGAAGCATTAAAGGAAATTTACAAAAGACACCGTCCAGGTGAGCCGGCTATCGTAGAGAGCGCACAAATTCTTATTCACAACCTCTTCTTCGACGGCAAGAGATACGACCTTTACCCTGTTGGTCGTTATAAATTCAACGAAAAGCTTGCTATTTCAAAGCGTATTCTCGGTCTTACACTTTCACGTCCTGTTGTAAGCAATATTACAGGTGAAATTATTTGTGAAATCGGTAAGGTTATCACTGAGAGCGATATTGAGCTTATCGAAGCTAACTGCGTAAACGAGGTTTACGTTACAGTTACCGAAAGAGAAAGCGGTGAGCCAACTGAGCTCAAGGTGTTCGGCAACGGCACAGTTGATCCTAAGTATCTCCTTGGCGAGGGCTGGAGAGACGGTCTTGAGGACTTTGGCGTTAGCGAAAAGCTTAACTTTGAAGCACTTAATGCAATTATAAACGAATGTGGCGGCGACAGAGATGCTATCATTGAAAAAATCAAGCGTAGCACAGAGGAGCTTTGTCCTAAGCACATTACAAGAGAAGATATCCTTGCATCAGTTTCTTACCTCGTTGGTCTTGACTACGGCATTGGTAAGAAGGACGATATTGACCACCTTGGCAACCGTCGTCTCCGTTGCGTAGGTGAGCTTCTCCAAAACCAATTCCGTATCGGTATGTCCCGTATGGAAAAGGTTATCAGAGAAAGAATGAATACACAAGACGTTGAGGAGCTTTCTCCAAAGACTCTTGTTAATATCAGACCTGTTGCTACTGCAATCAGAGAGTTCTTCGGTTCATCACCACTTTCACAGTTTATGGACCAAAACAACCCACTTGCAGAGCTTACACATAAGCGCCGTGTATCAGCACTCGGTCCTGGCGGTCTTTCAAGAGATCGAGCCGCATTCGAGGTTCGTGACGTACACTATACACACTACGGCCGTCTTTGCCCTGTTGAATCACCTGAAGGACCAAACATCGGTCTTATCTCATACCTTTCAACCTTTGCAAAGATTGATAAGTACGGCTTTATTAAGGCGCCTTACCGTAAGGTAATTGACGGTGTTGTTACCGACGAGGTTGTTTACTTAACAGCTGACGAGGAGGACGGACACGTTATAGCACAGGCATACGAGGAGCTTGATGAAAACAAGCGCTTTGTAAAACCGAGAATCGTTGCACGTGAAAGACAAGAGGTTTTGGAAACAGACTCTAAGCGTGTTACTTATATGGATATTTCACCAAAGATGGTGGTTTCAGTTTCAACTGCAATGATTCCGTTTATTGAAAACGACGACAATACACGTGCACTCATGGGTTCAAACATGCAGAAGCAGGCAGTTCCGCTTCTTACCTCCGACTCACCAATCGTTGGTACAGGTATGGAGTACAAGGCGGCAGTTGACTCAGGCGTTGTTGTTCTTGCTAAGGAAGCAGGCGTTGTTGAAAAGGTTGACGCAAACCAAATCGTTGTTAAGCGCGATAGCGGACTTAAGGACAGATATGAGCTTATCAAGTTCAAGCGCTCCAACCAAAGCACCTGCGTAAACCAAAACCCAATCGTTGTTCTTGGCGAAAGAGTAGAAAAGGGACAGGTTATCGCTGACGGTCCTGCAACCTCACAGGGTGAAATCTCACTCGGTAAGAATGCTCTTATCGGCTTTATGACTTGGGAGGGCTACAACTACGAGGACGCGGTTCTTCTTAACGAAAAGCTCGTTCGTAACGACGTATATACCTCAATTCACATTGAAGAGCATACACACGAGGCAAGAGATACAAAGCTCGGTCCGGAAGAAATCACAAGAGAAATTCCTAACGTTGGTGAAGAGGCACTTAAGAACCTCGATGAAAACGGTATCGTAAGAATCGGTACTGAGGTTAAGCCACACAGCATCCTCGTTGGTAAGGTTACACCTAAGGGTGAAACAGAATTGACAGCTGAGGAGCGCTTACTCCGCGCTATTTTCGGCGAAAAGGCAAGAGATGTAAGAGATACATCACTCCGTGTAAAGAACGGTCAAAACGGTATCGTTGTTGACGTTAAGGTGTTCTCACGCGAAAACGGCGATGAGCTTTCCCCTGGCGTACACAAGGTAGTTAAGGTTTACGTTGCACAAAAGAGAAAGATCTCTGTTGGTGACAAGATGGCGGGCCGTCACGGTAACAAGGGTGTTGTATCAAGAATTCTCCCTCCTGAGGATATGCCTTTCTTGGCAGACGGTACACCACTTGATATCGTTCTTAACCCACTCGGCGTTCCATCACGTATGAATATCGGTCAGGTTCTTGAGGTTCACCTCGGTATCGCCGCTAAGAAGCTCGGATGGAAGATTATGACACCTGTATTCGACGGTGCACACGAGAAGGATATTTTCGAGTGCTTGAAGATGGCAGGTCTTTGGAGAGACGTTCTTCCTAACGAAAACACAGACGGAAAGGATCTCTTTGAAGAGGTTATCCGTGAGGACGGCAAGAAGGACATTCAAAAGCTCGACAAGGAAACAAGAAACAATCCCGAAGCAATTAAGAAGCTCCAAGAAGAGGGCAAGCTTAAGATTTGCGACGGTAAGACAATCCTTTACGACGGACGTACAGGCGAACCGTTTGATAACCCTGTAACCGTTGGTATTATGTATTATCTCAAGCTTCACCACTTGGTAGACGACAAGATTCACGCACGTTCAAACGGTCCTTACTCACTTGTTACACAACAACCTCTTGGCGGTAAGGCACAGTTCGGCGGTCAGCGTTTCGGAGAAATGGAAGTTTGGGCGCTTGAAGCATACGGCGCAGCTTACACACTCCAAGAAATCTTGACAGTTAAGAGTGATGATATTATAGGTAGAACAAAGGCATTTGAGGCGATCGTTAAAGGTCAAAACATCCCAACTCCGGGTATTCCTGAATCCTTCAAGGTTCTTGTTAAGGAGCTTCAGGCACTTGCTCTTGACATTACTGTTCTTGATAAGGATGGCAATGAAATTGAGCTTTCTAACCTCGGCGAGGAGGATCTTGAGCCAATGAACATCGTAACAGTTGCAGAGGAAAATCAAGATTCTGACGCTGACGAAGAGTTTGACGAGGAATACAATGATGGCGATGATGAATTCGGTGACGAATTCGACGATGAAGGTTCATTGTTTGACGACTTTGACGAATAATAGTATAAATTAATAACTAAAAAAGAAGGATAATGCTAATGGAACATACATTTGATTCTATAAAAATCGGTCTTGCGTCTCCGGAAAAGATCCTTAGCTGGTCTTCAGGTGAGGTTACAAAACCTGAAACAATCAACTACCGTACTCAAAAACCGGAAAAAGACGGACTTTTCTGCGAAAAGATCTTTGGCCCAACAAAGGACTGGGAATGCTCTTGCGGAAAATATAAGCGTTCTCGTCATAAGGGACACAGATGCGAGAAGTGTGGCGTTGAGGTAACAACCAAGAAGGTGCGCCGTGAGAGAATGGGTCACATTTCTCTTGCTTGCCCTGTATCACATATTTGGTACTTCAAGGCGAACCCTTCAAGAATGGGACTTATACTCGATATTTCATCAAAGGCACTTGAAAACGTTCTTTATTTCGTTCAAAGAATCGTTATCGATCCGGGTGAAACACCACTTATGAAATATCAGCTCTTGAAAGAGAGTGAATATGAAGCATACTATGAAAAGTATGGTGATCGCTTCGTTGCCGAAATGGGCGCTGAGGCAATCAAAAAGCTTCTTATGGAAATTGATATTGAAGCACTTTCCAAGGAGCTTAAGGAAGAACTTCTTAAGTCATCAGGACAAAAGAAGGTTCGTATCATTAAAAGACTTGAAATCGTAGAAGCATTCAGAAAATCAGGCAACAGACCTGAATGGATGATTCTTGACGTGCTCCCTGTAATTCCACCTGATATCAGACCAATGGTTCCACTTGACGGTGGCAGATATGCGGCTTCCGATATCAACGACCTTTACAGAAGAGTAATTAACAGAAATAACCGTCTTAAGAAGCAAATCGAAATTCGCTCACCTGAGCTTATTATCAAGAACGAAAAGAGAATGCTTCAAGAAGCGGTTGACTCACTCTTTGACAACGGTAAGAGAGGCAAGCCCGTTACGGGTCCAAGCTCACGTGAGCTCAAATCTCTTTCCGAAATGTTAAGAGGTAAGCAGGGTCGCTTTAGACAAAACCTTCTCGGTAAGCGTGTTGACTATTCAGGACGTAGCGTTATCGTAGTAGGTCCAAACCTTAAGATTTACCAATGCGGTTTGCCACGTGAAATGGCACTTGAGCTCTTCAAGCCATTCGTTATGAAGCGTCTTGTTGAAACAGGCAAGGCAGCTAACATTAAGGAAGCTAAGAGAAACGTTGAGCAGGTTGTTGACGATGTTTGGGATGCACTCGAAAACGTAATTAAGGAGCATCCTGTGCTTCTTAACCGTGCTCCAACACTTCACCGTCTTTCAATTCAGGCGTTCGAGCCGGTGCTTGTTGAGGGTAGAGCAATCAGACTTCACCCACTCGTATGTAAAGCGTTCAACGCTGACTTCGACGGTGACCAGATGCCTGTTCACGTTCCACTTTCAAGCGAAGCTCAAGCAGAGGCAAGATTCCTTATGCTTTCTGCAAACAACCTCTTGAGGCCGCTTGACGGTAAGGCGATTGCAGTTCCTTCACAGGATATGGTCCTTGGTTCTTACTACCTTACACTTGATAAGGCAGGCGAAAAGGGCGAGGGTAGCGTATACCGTAACTTCGATGAAGCTATGATGGCTTACGAAACTAAGCAGCTCGAGCTTCATGCTCCAATCAAGATCAGAGTTGAGAAGGAAATTAACGGCGAAAAGAAATCAAAGATTATAAATGCTACACTTGGTAGACTTATTTTCAATGAATATATTCCACAAGACCTCGGTTATGTAGACAGAGAGGTTGACCCATTCGGACTTGAAATCGACTTCGTTGCAGAAAGTAAGAAGCTTTCTGAAATCGTTGACCGTACAATCAAGATTCACGGCTTTACAAAGGCCGCTGAGGTTCTTGACCATATCAAGGAAATGGGTTATAAGTACTCAACAAGAGCATCACTTTCAATTTCTGTTGCGGATATGATTATTCCTGAAACTAAAGCGGAAATCCTTAAGAAGGCAGACGCTGAGGTTGACGAAATCTTCGCTTTCTATAACGAGGGTGAGCTTTCTGACGAGGAAAGATACAACTGCGTAATTTCTATTTGGGATAAGGCAACAAATGCTGTAACCAAGGAGATGCTTAGCTCATTTAACAGATACAACCCAATTAAGATGATGGCTGAATCAGGTGCCCGTGGTAGTGAAAAGCAGATGCGTCAGCTCGCAGGTATGCGTGGTCTTATGTTCTCTGCAACAGGTAAGACAATGGAAATCCCGGTTAAGTCAAACTTCCGCGAGGGTATTTCAATACTTGAATACTTTATGGCGGCAAAGAGCTCACGTAAGTCACTTTCCGACACAGCTCTTAAGACAGCTGACTCGGGTTACCTTACAAGACGTCTTGTTGACGTATCTCACGAGGTTATTATCCGTGAAGAGGACTGCGGAACTCGTAACTATATGGTAATGAGCGATATCAAGGATAACGATGGACAAACAGTTGAAAAGCTTGAGGACAGAATCCTTGGTAGATACACCGTTGAGGACGTTGTAAATCCTGCAACAGGTGAGGTTATCGTAAAAGAAAACGATATGATTTTGGCTCGCGACGTTAAGAAGATTATCGCTGCCGGAATTAAAGAGGTTAAGGTTCGTTCAGTTCTTCGTTGCCAAGCAAAGGGTGGCGTATGTGCGCATTGCTACGGTATGGACCTTGCAAGCTCCAAGCCAGTTAACATCCGTGAAGCAGTTGGTGTTATTGCCGCTCAGTCAATCGGTGAGCCTGGTACACAGCTTACAATGAGAACGTTCCACACCGGTGGTGTTGCCGGCGCAAACATCACTCAAGGTCTTCCAAGAGTTGAAGAGCTCTTCGAGGCAAGAAGACCAAAGAGCCCTGCAATCGCTTCTGAGGCAACAGGTGAGGTTAGCATTACTCTTGAGGGTAAGATTAACAAGATCCACGTTACCGACGAGGAAACAGGCGTAGAATACAACTACGACGTTCCGTTCAAGACAACAATGGTTGTTCACGACGGTGACCGTGTAGTTAAGGGTCAACCACTTACAGAGGGCTCAATGGCTCCTCTTGATATTCTTAAAATCAACGGCATTGAAGCGGTTTATGACTATATTGTACGCGAGGTACAAAAGGTTTACCGTTCACAAAACGTTGACGTTGACGATAAGCACATTGAGGTTATTACCCGTCAGATGACCAGAAAGGTTAGAATTGAAAATCCAGGTGATACTGAGCTTATTGAAGGCGTAACAGTAGACGTTACCGAGCTTATTGAGGAAAATGAAAAGGTTCAAGCAAGAATCGATGCAGGTGAAATTTCACTCCGTCTTGCAACCTATTCACCAATCCTTCTCGGTATTACAAAGGCAGCTTCTTCAACTGAATCATTCTTGTCTGCCGCATCCTTCCAGGAGACTACAAGAGCGCTCACCGATGCCGCAATCCGCGGTAAGGTTGACCACCTCCTCGGTCTTAAGGAAAACGTTATTATCGGTAAGCTTATTCCTGCAGGTACAGGTCTTATGGAGTATAACAACATCGGTATCAAGAAGGTAGAAAAGAACGCTGAAGAAACAGCTTCTGCTACTATTGAATAATCTAAAAAGCGTAGTGAGAAATCACTACGCTTTTGATTTATAATTAAAAAAGCAGTTGATTTCTCAACTGCTTTTAAATTTATTCGGATACGGGAATGATACCTAAGTATGCCTTCTTCATCCAAGTGTGTCTACCCTCAAGCCAATCTCTTAAGTAGTTGATTGCGTGATTGTAGCTGATTTCGATATGTCCGCCGCAGGCGTTATCAACGTCACTGATGATGTTGTAAATTTGCCAGTTTCTCATACGAGCAGCGGTGTAATCTTCATCCTTGTAGAATTTGTCTATAACGTTTTGATAAACCTCTTTTTTGCTTACAACAACGTCAGCATAGAGAAGTGTAAGCTCTCTGTCATAGTCCTCAATAATGTTTTCTACGTGCTTAACGAAATCATCTGAGTAGTGATAGAGCTGATAGAAATATCCGTTTTGACAACCGCCCCACTGTGAGTTAGCCCAATAGCCCGTTGTGCTATCGTTTAACACACCCTCGCTCTTTTCTGCATAGGTTTCACCGTTGTTGTGGTATCCTGCAGCGGTGCTATCGTGCGTACCGCCAAGGCCGAACTCAATGTTACCAAGAGCATAGTCAAAGTCCCAAACAGGACCGCCGTGAAGCTTTCCGTCCTCGATGTAGAATCTTGTGGAGTCGTAGCAGTAGTCGAGGTCCTTCAAATATTCGTGTACAATGTAATATTTTGCGAGTGAATCTACGTCAACCCATTCTTGAATTTGTTCCCAATCGCCCGAGTAAATTGCAAGGTTGATTTGGCAGAAGGTTGAAATAAGCTTTGAATATGTTTCAGCACTCATTTCGCTTGTGTCCTCAACAAGAAGCTTGAGGTTATTGAAAGGAGTGAACATATTTGTGTCGTGCTTGAGATAGAATTCACCGTCGCCCTTGCTTTCTACTTCAAACAAGAAGTCGGATTCTTCGTTGATATCAACTCTGTTTTCGCCGATATCAGCAGGAGTTGTAAGCATATATAAGCCGTCGTTTTCACCGTTTAAGTATACCTCAACCATTGTGTAGTTTGAGGTGTAATCAAGACCGAGTGATTTTGAAAGCTCAATTGCAATAGCATTTCTTAAAAGTGTTTGGTCGAAAAGGTTTGCCATCAAGGAATATTTCTTTCCTGAACCCATGCCAAAGAGGTCAACGTTTGTTGAGAACTTAATGTTATAAGGATTTTTAATCTTATTCGCAGTAGAGTTACCTCTAATCTTCATTGTGCCGTTATGCTCAATTGCTTCAACCTGATAGTTGCCCTTTTCATCAATATAAGCTACGTAGAAGGTTGCCGGAGCATATGCTGTTGTAGAAAGTGAGCCCTCGCGCTCGATAAATACAACAGGGATGTCCTTTACGTTATATTTAACGTTTGAAAGAATGTTGCTAAGCAATGATACGTTATAATCAACCGCCTCTTGAGTTAAGTTCAAATCCTTGTTGTCAATGATTGGCTTAAGCATAGCAACAGTGTCAGGAGCATAGTAAATTTCGTAATACTTTGATACTTGTGATAAAAGTGTATTGAATACGGAGTAGTCAACCTCGCGGTTTTCAAATGCACCGCAAACACTGCAAGAGCTATATTCAACACCCTTGTTTTGTGCAACCGTGTACCAAGAATGTGTATGTGGAGCAAGATCTAATTTCGTGTGCTTTTCCGTGCCGCAAATTGTGCAAATTTCAACAAGCTGACCGTTTACTGTGCATGATGAATGTATTAGTTGCTTTTCAACGAAATTACAGCTTGATTTTGGAACGTAATCCTCTTTGCCAAGATGTCCGCAAACCTCACAGTAAATAAGGCGTAATCCGTTCGTTTTGCAGCCCGCTGTGCTAATGTCAACGCTTGTATATTTGTGCGTCTTGCATGGGTCGTTAGAATGTGGTGTGAAGCTTTCAAGATACGTCTCACGGCATACAGCACAGGTGCCTATAACGTAGCCGGGGGTAGTATTTGTTGGAGCTGTTGTAATAAAGTGCGATGTGTGACCTAAGCAGGTTTGGGAGATAATTTTCACCTCTTGCTTGCATGTTATACATTTAACAAGAGAATAAGCATCAGTTGTACAGGAAAGGGCAACCTTGTCAATTACAGGACCTGTGTGTCCAAGCTCCTTAACGTAAGCCAAACGGCTGCAAATAACGCATTTGTTATAGCCGTATTCCTCACATGTAGGAACAGTGTCAAGATAGCCGTATTCGTGGTCTATACATTGATATTCGGAAACGAGAACGAATTTTCTTACGTTGGCAGGACGGGAAATTACGTCACTCTTTGAGTAAACGATAAGCTCAGTGTTAGTAGAGTTGAACGCGTCAACACCAACTGATTTAACGCCTGCACCGATAACAATCCATTCAACCTGCTTGCAGCTTTTGAATGTGTCAACGTTAATGGTTGTGATGCTATCGGGAATATAGAAATCCTTGATTGAGGAGTTGCTAAATGCGCCAACTCCGATTGATGATATAGTTTCGGGGAGAATAACTCTGTCAAGCAACGTAGTGTAGCTAAAAGCAGTATTTGCAATATGCTTAACGCTGCTTGGAACCGTATAAACAGCTAAATTCTTAGCGTATGGATAATATACGATAGTGTCACCGTTCTTAGAGAACAAAATTCCATCCTTTGAGGAGTATGAGTTGTTTTCCTCGCTTGTACCAACGTAATTAACTGCGATACAACCGCTGAAAAGAGTTAAAATGTTGCTTGCCTCGTTAGGAATGATAAAACCGGTAATTCTGTTACAGTTGTTAAACGCGGTAAGGTTTACACTTTCAACAACGCTAAGGTCGTATGTGCCAAAAAGAGAATCACAGTCGTAGAATGATTGATTTCCGATTGACTCAGCAACGTCTGTAATATCAACCTTAGTAAGTGAGCGGCAGTCATAGAAGCATTTTTCACCGAAGGTAACTACGTGGTCTGTATTAATCTCAACAAGTGAATGGCACTTGAAGAATACTGAAGAGGTAAGAACAGTTACGTTCTTTGAAAGCTGAACGTGGTAAAGACCGAAGCAGTTTGCAAATGCGCTTGTGCCAAGTGATGTCACGCTATCGGGAATAACGAGGTCACCAACTATATATGTACCTGAAAAAGCGTTATTGCCGATTGAAACAACGGTATTTGGAATTGTAAGCTTACCAAAAACCTTCTTGTTGTTATTAAACGCGTTGTTTGCAATAGACGTTACCGTATAAGATACGATCTCTCCGTTCTTTTCAATTTCAAGCGTTTCGGGGATGTTAAACTCAGCCGTCTTATCAACGTTAATAGTAGCGCTGGTAATGGCTGCGGTTTTCTCCGTTTCGTTCAAAGTGTACTTCCAAGTTATATCACCGTCCGATGGCGAAACTGCAAATGCGCAGATAGCGAACATCGAAATAAGCAAAATAAGTGAAAATATGAAAGCTAATGAAATTTTGCTGTAAATTTGCTTCATAGTTATCTCCTTTTAGGTAAAATTGCACATATACATTATAGCAGAGTAGTGTTTATATGTCAATATTTAATATATAAATAAATAATAAATTATTTTAAACTTTTCTGCTTTTTTCCTACGAAAGTCCTTGAAAAAGCGAGTACCGTGTGATATACTAAAACATATTTCTTATTTATAAGTAATTTAAGGAGGTGCGGTATGTCGTTATACATTCCAAACGGCTATAAATCATTGCTTGATATTAGACAAACGCAGTTAGCAATTAAAAAGGTAAAAGACTTCTTTGAAAGAGATTTGGCGATAGGACTTAATTTAACCCGTGTGTCAGCGCCAATGTTTGTTTCAACCGATAGCGGACTTAACGACAACTTAAACGGCTTTGAAAGGCCTGTCAGCTTTGATACGGTTGATGGCACCGGACTTGAAATTGTTCACTCACTTGCAAAGTGGAAAAGAGTTGCCCTGAAGGATTACGGCTTCCAGGTTGGCGAGGGCTTATATACTGATATGATTGCAATTCGCCGCGACGAGGAGCCCGACAATATTCACTCAATGTACGTTGACCAATGGGACTGGGAAAAAATCATCACCAAGGAAATGCGCACGGAGAGAACTCTTAAAAAGACCGTAAAAATCATATACGATACGTTAAAGCACACAGAAAACTATATTGTTTACGAGTATGATTTTATCGGCAAGATGCTCCCTGACGACATTTTCTTCGTTACCTCGCAGGAGCTTGAGGATATGTATCCGACCCTTACTGCAAAGGAAAGAGAAAAAGCAATTGCCAAGGAGCACGGTGCTGTGTTCATTATGCAAATCGGCGGTAAATTAAAATCCGGCAAAATCCACGACGGACGCGCGCCCGACTATGACGATTGGACGTTAAACGGTGACATCATTGTTTACTATCCCGTGCTTGATATCGCTCTTGAGCTTTCCTCAATGGGTATAAGAGTTGATGAGGAAGCACTTAAAGCCCAGCTCAAGGAAAGAGGATGCGAGGAAAGACAGGAGCTTGATTATCACAAGGCGCTCCTAAACGGTGAGCTTCCTTATACAATAGGCGGCGGTATCGGTCAGTCAAGAATGTGTATGTACTTCCTTCGCAAAGCGCACATCGGTGAGGTTCAATCCTCGTTCTGGGGACAAAAAACAGCCGAGGAGTGTCTGAAAAACGGGGTGCACCTACTCTAAAATGCAACACTCTTGGATCTACTTGATGCTCTTTTACGGTATTTGCAAAAGCGTAAGAGAGGTCTTAAAAAAGAAATCTATGGAAAAATGCAGCGTCATGGAGGTTTTATTCTTCTATACGCTGTTTGCATTTGTTTTGACAATTCCGTTTTCGATAGGTCAAGGTATATTTGAAGTTGGTTTCAAATATCAAATTTTCATTATCTCAAAGTCGGTAATGATATTTATTGCGTGGCTTCTTGCTATGAATGCGATTAAAAAGCTTCCTCTTGGCTTGTATTGTGTTATGGATATGTCGAGAATGCTTTTCAGTATTATTCTCGGAATTATCTTTCTTGGCGAAACGCTTGGGCTTTTGCAAGGCATTGGAATGGTGCTTGTCCTTGTCGGCGTCACCGTGGTTAACCTCAAAAAGGATAAGGAAACAGGCAAAAATACAACCTATAAGGCAATTCCGCTTATCTTGATTTCGTGCCTTTTAAACGGTCTTTCCGCTGTGGTTGATAAATTTACACTTTCGCAAACAGCAAGCAACACGTTTTTTTGTGGCGAGACGCTAAGTGAAGCACAAATGCAATTTTGGTATATGCTTTATCTCAGCTCGCTTTACGGTCTTTATATTTTGGCAAGATTTATCTTCAAAAAAGAGAAGATTAATGCAAAAAGGTGCCTCACGTGTCCGTATATCTACATTTTAAGCTTACTCTTTATGCTTGCAGACAGAGCAATGTTTATTGCAAACAGCAATCCAAACAGCCAAATTGTAACCATAACTGTTATTCAACAGGTTTCCGTTATAGCAACCATTTTACTTGGAAGAATACTCTATAAGGAAAAGCACGTTATATACCGAATTTTGTGCGCGCTTTTAATTATTACAGGCATTGTTCTTTCGGTAATTTAGGTATTGACAAAGCAATAAAAGTATTGTATAATATGTGCGTTGTGCAAAACAGCGCACATATTAAATATGCGGGTGTGGCGGAATTGGCAGACGCGCTAGACTTAGGATCTAGTGTCTCCGACATGCAGGTTCGACCCCTGTCACCCGCACCAAAAAAGTCGTATCTTTTTGATACGACTTTTTTTATCCAAGTCGCAGACTTGGCATATCATCGCCGCAGGCGTATATCATCAGCTTTTAAGCTGTATATCATCACGCTTCTGCGTGTATTTCTATATACAACACTACGTGTTGATGGTATGCATTTCCTTTCGAAATTGATTATATGCAACGGCAAGCCGTTGATTTTCAAGTTAGATTATGCTATTTTTCCACTTTGCGACAGATAAAAAATTCATAATATATTTCCACCTTGCATTTCACCAAAAAATGTGTTATAGTGTAATTAAGAGGTGATGATTATGCCAAAAAAGCAGCCTATTGTAGGACTCGTTTATGATTTTGATAAAACGCTGTCAATAGACGATATGCAAAATTTCAGCTTCATTCCTGCTATTGATATGGATCCTGAATCGTTTTGGGGATCTACAAAAGCACTAACCGATAAAACGGGTATGGAAAAAATTCTTTCCTATATGTACGTTATGATTGAAAAATGCAAGGAAAAGGGAATTCCCCTAACCAAGGAATATCTTCAAAGGTTAGGCAAGGAGGTAAAGCTTTACGACGGTGTAACCACGTGGTTTTCGCGTATAAATTCATATGCTGAGGAGCTCGGCGTTAAGGTTGAGCATTATATTGTTTCAAGCGGAAACAAGGAAATTATTGAGGGCACCTCAATTGCAAAGGAATTTAAGGAAATTTACGCCTGCGAGTTTTTATATGATAACGACGGTATCGCGATATGGCCAAAGGTTACAATAAACTATACCTCAAAAACACAGTTCTTGTTCCGTATTTCCAAGGGCGCACTTAAAAGAACGGATGACGTCAAGGTTAATTCAAGGTTAGACTCTCATAGAATTCCGTTTGAAAATATTATGTACTTGGGCGACGGTCTTACAGATATCCCCTGTATGACACTCGTTAAGGAAAAGGGCGGAAAATCGATAGCAATTTATCCCGCTGGTCAAAAAGAAAAGGTTAGCTTCCTTTTCGAGGACGAACGCGTAAATTACGTTTGCCGCGGCGACTATTCCTCAAATAGTAACCTTGAGAAAATTGTAAAATTGTTCATTCAGCAAATTTCAATTTCCGATACCTTGCTCCGCAAGGAGATTGAGTCTTACAACAGATAAACAAAAGAGACGAGGACAACCTCGTCTCTTTTTGCAAATAAAACACCCCAAAATCAAACTTCTACCAAAAAGAGATAGCGCGCACCTTGAAAAGTGCGAAAGCAAAATGATATAATTGAGTTGTAAAACAAAGGAGGCGACAATATGAACGATTACAGATTCGGCAATTTCATTTGCACATTGAGAACGGAAAAAGGACTTTCTCAATCCGAGCTCGGTGAAATGCTCGGCGTTTCAAACAAGGCGGTTTCAAAATGGGAAAACGGAAGTGCTAAGCCAAACACAAACCTAATTCCTAAAATTGCAAAAATTTTCGATATTACCGTCGAGGAACTTTTTGCGTGTGAGCGAATTGAGAGAAATGATGAAATCGAAAAAATTCAAAAATACTTATCATCTCAAAAAAAGAAATTCGCAGTTTTATTTTCAATTTCGCTCTCCGTATCTTGTGTGCTGCCGCTTTTGATAGCAGAGTTCTTTTGCGCTCTTGTCGGCTTTGATATACCCTATGAGATATTAGGAGCGCTTGGTTTGGTTGGATACATATTTGCATTTGTAATTTCTATTACCGCACTAATTATTTTTTATGGCGTTTTCAGATCAATTCCGTCTCCAAGTGAGCGCGTATATTCAAAAGGATTTAAAAGAGCAGTTAAAATAGGAATTTTAGTTTCGCTAATATCATTTGTGCATTCATTTTTTCTTGAATTTCCATTTTTCATTTTCATTGTTGCGGTGACGGAATCAAAAATCGTTGGTGCTTTTCTCACCATTGTAGCTCTTAAATTCATTCTCAGCTTGGGAGTGTTTGTTTTCCTTGCAAGCGTAAGGTTCTTACTAAGAATTTCGCTAAAAAGAGAAGATAAAGCAAGCAAAAAGGTTACGGATTTTTCCGCACTGCCGGCTTGGTGCAAGGTGTTCCTTGGAATTTCGCTTGCCTTGTTCCCAATTATTGTCAACATTTGGGTGTTCGCCTTCTTTCTTGATGGTTTAATCGTTATCAAATACTTACTTTTTGCATTGTACTGGGCATTTTTGATCCCTGTATTGATATATCAAATTGTAAATAAAAAAATTAATAAGTAAAGTAGGAGGTCATTATGAAAACAAAAATCAAAACAATTATTTTAGTAGCTATGCTTTTAATTACAATAACAATCCTTTCCGGCTGTATGTCCTCGTGCTTTTATAAAGACGGTGAGGTTATAAAAAAATTCGACGAGCCGTACGAAAACGGCTTAGCATCCTATTATGCAGGGCTTAATTACCGCAAGGGAACTGCGCGCTTGCGCGGTGCAAGCTACATTGTGGATTCAACCGCAAATGGCGAAATTTTTATCAAATTACCGCAAATTGTTGAATCCGAGTCGGGCGAAAGATATGAAATAAAGCAGTTTGGCGGGCCAACAGGCACCCACGCACCACTTGAATATTTTGAAATTGGAATAAACGTTAAAAATGGCTCAGCACCAAGTGAGGAATTTTCTTTGACCGTTGACGCAGGCGCGCTACCGCTTGATACAGTATATTTTGCGGATTACGTCGAGGTTATTTTTGAGGAAACGGGTGAAAAAATTGAAATTCCTCTATACAAAGTTAAGTTTTTAACAAACGGACCAATTGAATATTACGTTAGCTTAGACGATTATAGAAAATACGATTCAAAATGGATTGATGATGATACTGAGATCGAGAGCTTGTTTTATAACGTGCCAAATACTACCTATATCGGTGGAAATGAAATTGCCGTACAAGTGAAGCATCCGAATGACGGATATGAAAGAAAGCTTTTTGTTGGACTTCGAGAAATAGAACCGTATGCTATACATAAGGACTATATAGAATATAGATTTACAATGCCATATGAAGACCTCATTTTGGATATCGAAGATAGAAAAATCACAAATGAACAAGAGTAAGCTCCAAATCTTTACTTTTTTCAAATAATATGATATTCTAACATTAGAAAGGCGGTGGGTTTATGAAAAATAGAAGAAAGCTTGTTAAAATTTTTGCAGTCGTTTTCGCTATTGTTTTGTGTTGTCTGTTTATGACCTCTTGTAGCGAAGCGTGGCCGCACTACGGTCGCTTTTGGCGTGAGCTTTCTCCAAAGGGTACGATAACGGTCGCTGAGGGCGAGGAGAACGTTATCATTTATAATGAAATGAGATACGTTGAAGCACCAAATTATAACGGAAAAATCAAAATGATTGATCACGAATCCGAGAGCTGTATTAAAATTGCCACATTGCCGCGCAGTTATATTTTGGCTGCCGTTGAAGTGTTCTATGCCGACTCCTATGATAACCCAACAATCATTTATCTTATAAGAAACGGTCAGCTTTGGGTGAAGGAGGGAATGGACATTGACGAGATAATAATGAACAATAACGCTGTTATCAGCGACTCCTTTTCCTTTAGAATAAACGACGTCATAACAGGTGAGATACTTCCTTATCGCGAAACACGGGATAAAGCGTACGACCTGTACACCTTCCGTAGTATTCATCTTGAGGACTATCCGATGTTTACATATTATGTAAGAATTGCTTCCATCGACGGTGAGCTCTATCTCCAATACGTTTGGGACTCTGATTATTATAAAATCACAGACGAATTTGAAAATGTACTTTATCAAAATGGTTATTTGACATAATAAATTTTTTATGATATAATACAGTTAACTTTATCAATCAAAGGAGCACATAATGAAAAAAGTAATATTAGTCTTAATGGTTATTATAATCATATTTTCTTTTACATCATGTTTTCCCGGAGCAAATGATCCTGACGAAATTGAGTCAATGTTAAATTCCTTCAACCATTCAGAGAATTATGTCATTTTAACACATTTTCAATTGGTGGTTCGGGGAAAGCACTATGAACGGTCTGAAATTAAATATAACGGCAAGGATACTGAGATTGTTTTCTTAGAAGAAAATGGTTTTTATTCTTATGCTTACAGTAAGGAAGACTCAAGCATTGAGTTTTTATTTACTACATATGACAATTTTGAAGTAACCAAGTTGGGTGAAATGACTTTACCTACAACAGAATTTGTTCACAGCTATTTTTACAATAATTGTTTTTGGATTAGAATGTACGCTAATCCTGATGACGAAGTCGATTTTATTCATTATTGTTGGAGCACTTTGGAAAAAACGGGACATTTTGTTGATAACTATGATTGGTATAATCGTTTGCCGGATTATAATAGATCAAGTGACTATACTTTTAGTTATAAAAGTTCATTGTTTATTGAAGAATTAAAAATTGTTAACAACGATACAGGCGTTGAAAAGAAAATAAATAAATCTATATTAAAAACCTTCGAGGAAGGAATAAAAATTAGCAATTCTAATTCAAGAACAGTATTTAGACCAGATCGTGTATACGTGGTTGACGATGACATTTATTTTATTTCAAGCTTTGGAGTGGGACCGTTATCCACAACTGCATATTATATTTACATTGTAAAGTGGAATTTTAACACAGAAGAATGCACATTTGTGACATCGACTCACTTTGACTATTACCAAGAATGGGTTGACGATATGATAATAATAAATCAATAATCTTACTCAAATTTTGGAACACAAAGAAAACTTAATTTAATACGCCCCTCAAAAGTAAGAAACTTTTGAGGGGCGTATCATTGTTATTGAGCGAGTGATTTGTTTTCGCCTTTGTTTGTAGGGCGCTACTTGTTGGTGTGCCTTGTGCGGAAGGTGTCACCTTCGGTGACGGATGAGGTGTAGTATTTACGCTCAATTTAATGATATAGGGGATAGCTCTCTTTTTCGTTAGAATTGATTAAAAAATCAATGTTCTACCAAAAAGAGATAGCGCGCACTTGAAAATTACCCTATAGAGTGGTATAATTATCTTGAAAAAATTATAAAGGCGGTGTCGTTATGAAAAAAATTATTGCTGTAATTTTGCTTATGCTTTCAATGATGTTATTGCTTTCATCATGTTCTTTTTTGTATGAAGGATTTACAATGCAACGTGTAAGAACAGAGCATGCGTTTGAAAATGACAAATGGTTGATTATAGAAAACAGACTGATAAATAAAGTTGACGGCACTGTTAATTATCTGAAAATAAACGAGGATGTTACAATACCGGGAGTTGCTTATTTTTATTCTGGTAGCGATAACGTTTACAAATATGAATTTGGAGAATCTTCGCTTAGGCAATATACGTTTTTACAAGTTTATCCTGAAAATTCAAGCTCCGTGCTATATTATGAGTACGTAATCACATACGGCTATGACGGTATAGAAATCGAGCGCTTGTGCATTGGCGAGCCGCTTACAAAAGCAGAAATGCAAAAAGCATATTATAATAAAGCAAACGATATTGAATTCTTCGATTTCTGCGTGCTTAGTAGCGGTTTGGGATATGTATGGGATAGATTTGGATTGATTGAGAAAGAAAACGTAGACTCGAAAGGTCAAGCGATTCTTGGTTTTTGCGAAGACCTATACAAAACTCAGTCAAACGGAAGTTATTATGAGATAGAAGGCGTTATAAAACCTATGGAAAATGATATTTGGTTTTCCACTGCGGGAAGTAATTCTCGAGATTCTTTGCGCGGCAACCCTTTAATAAAGGGTATAAGCGAAACAAAAATCTTTTCCTACAATATAGAAACAAAGGAATTCGATACCGTTTTTGAGTACGACAAAAAGAAAACACAAATAATAGATTTTGACGAAAACGGAGCTTACGTTCTCAGCTACAACGGCAAGCTTAGTTACGTTGATTTTGAAACAGAAAAGCAAACTGAAATATATAAGTTTTCAAACATTGACCGTATCATAATCACCGATAAATATATATGCGTAAAATATGCGCTTGACGGTTACACCTATTTCATTTATGAAAAGGGCGGCTCGGTTATTGCAAATGATTCACCAATGACTTAACATCATCAAATTCACATTTATAAAATAGCCGCACCCTTAAAAAGGTGCGGCTTTGTGTTATTTTACCAAATTCTGCTCTCTGCCATCAAGGTACGCCTCGATATTTGAAAGCACAGTGTTGAAGCATCTTGTTCTTGATTCAAAGGAGCCCCAAGCCATATGCGGTGTTAAGATTACGTTTTCCTTGTCTAAAATCTTGTTAAACGGATGAAGTGAGGGAAGTGGCTCTTGGGAGAAAACGTCGCAAGCCATACCGCCTATTGTGCCGTCAAGTATGGCATCGGCAAGTGCGCCCTCGTCCCAAATTGCACCGCGCGCAACGTTAATTATAATCGCGTCCTTTTTCATCATAGCAAGCTGCTCCTTGCCAATTAAACCGCGCGTTTTGTCGGTCAATGGACAATGGATTGAAATAATGTCGGATTTTTTAAGTATCGTTTCAAGGTCAACACATTCAAACCCATCAACGGGTGTGCGCTTGTTTACCAAAAGCTTGCAGCCAAGCGCCTCGGCAACCGCACCGACACGGCGTCCGATATTGCCAAATCCGATAATGCCCCAAGTAAGACCCTCAAATTCGTGATAAATCGGCTCAAGCATATTCGCACTTATGCTTTTTTGGTAAGCACCGCTATGCACAAAATTTCTGTATTCGTTAAGGTGTGTCATAAGCGAGCAAGCCATCGAAACAGTAACCTGCGCAACACAAGAGGTAGAGTAGGCAGGCGTGTTTGCAACCTTTATGCCTCGGCTGTTACAATATGCTATGTCTATATTGTCATACCCCGTTGCAGTTTCGCAAATGAGCTTCAAATTAGGCGCGTTTTTAACCACGTCCTCGGTCATTTTTACCTTGTTTACAATAATTACGTCAGCATCCTTGACGCGCTCCTTCGCCTCGTCTTGAGTTGAGGTTGGGTATTTTATAACCGTGCCGTATTTTTCTGCACCGCTTAAATCAAGGTCGTCACCGAGAGTTTTATAATCTAAAATTACAATGTTCATTTTATCCTCTTTTTAGTAGCTTTTTTCGCGTTTTATAATCAGGCAGATATTTTTCAACAATCGCCCAAAATTTTTTTGAATGATTCATTTCTAAAAGGTGTGCAAGCTCATGCACGCATACGTATTCTATCGCCTCATAAGGGTAGAGCACAAGTCGATACGAAAAATTGAGCGTCTTTTTTGATGAGCAGCTTCCAAATCGCGTTTTTGCCGAATTTATCGAAACTCTTTCGTAAGAAACACCCATTTTTTCTGAATAATTTTCTAAAATCGGTACAATAATTTCCTCAAGCCGTGCTTTAAGAATTTTCACCTCGTTTTCGTCAAAATCCTCGGCCACGTGTACGTTTTTTAAGATTTCCTGCTTGTTTTTTATCCATTCTGTATGGCTTAAAACAAATTCCTCAATCCTTTTTTGGCTTGTTGAAAACGGCGCGCGCACCACCACACGGCCATCAAGCTTTACCTGCAATGAAACCGAGCGACGATTTGTGCGAATAACCTCGTAATCCATAGAATCACCTCATATCAATTTTATCATAATTATGTAATTTTGTCAATTACGACAAATTATGCTATTGAAAAAAATAAAATAATATGTTATACTCAATAGTAGCTTGAAAAATTGACGAAAGGAGACCGAAATGGCTGAAAAAAGTATTAAAATTATCGCCCAAAACAAAAAAGCGTATCACGACTATTTTGTTGAGGAAAAATACGAAGCAGGCATTGAGCTTTTCGGCACGGAGGTTAAATCTCTGCGCCAAGGAAAGGTCAATTTGAAGGACTCCTTTTGTAAGGTTTACGCGGGTGAATTGCTCGCACTCGGTATTCACATAAGCCCATACGAGCAGGGCAATCTCTTTAACAAGGATCCCCTTCGCCATAAGCGCCTGCTTATGCACAAAAAGGAAATTATGAAGCTAAACGGTTACCTAACGCGCGACGGCTATTCGCTAATTCCGTTGTCCCTTTACTTCAAGGGCTCACGTGTTAAGGTCGAAATCGGTCTTTGCAAGGGTAAAAAGCTATATGATAAGCGCGAAAGCGATGCAAAGCGCGATGCAAACAGAATGATGGAAAGAACAATGAAAGGTGGTATTGACTAATGAGAGCATATCTTGAAAATTTTATGAAGGATTTTGAATATAAAGAGAATGATGCAAAATTTTTGCTTCAGGAATATGACAAAATCCAAAGCAACTGGAGCGCTAAATCGCTTTTTAATAAGGTAGTCGAGGACTACGAAAGGTCAATACATATCGATTATTACAACGACGCGCTTGTAAAGGCGGAAAATGCAGGCAAAAATGCAGGCGTTCATCCATACACCGCAGGGCTTCTCATTTTTATGTGCTTCTCAAAGCACCTAAAGGAGCTTTACGTTCAAAAGGGCATTTCCGACAAGATTTTCTACGACTCAATGCTTGACTTAAGATATAAGCTTGAGGAATGTAAGCTTGTTAAGAATATTATCGGCTCATTCGTTGCATGGTGGTTCCCGGGATTTTTCGATATGACACGCTTTGCCCTTGGCAGATTGCAGTTTGAAATGTCAACCTACGAAGGCGCGGACTATGAAAAGAATGGCAAAAAGCTCGTAAAGGGTGACAAGGTTATCGGCGTTCATATTCCAAGAAGCGAAACTCCAATCACTAAGGAAGCAACCGACGATGCATATGCACAGGCGGCGAAATTCTTTATTGACGAAATTCCAAATAAGCAGGTTGTGTTCGTTTGCCATAGCTGGCTCCTTTATACGGACACGCTTGAGATTTTCCCAAAGCACTCCAATACGTATAGATTCATTCATGAGTTTGACGTTACGTGGAACTCACACGACAAAGAGGGCGAATATAACGATGCTTGGCGTCTTTTCGATATGGACTATACAGGCAACGTAGAGGACTATCCTGAAAATACCAGCATGCGCCGCGCCTACAAGCAATACTTGCGTGACGGCGGTAGAACAGGCGAGGGCTTCGGCATTATAATGTATTAAATCACACCGACGGATTATCGTCCGTCGGCATTATGGGTACGTAATGGTTTCGACGGGGATTGTGAGGTATGATAAGCGTAGAGGGCTGGCTAATCCCTTATAATGGCTAAACTTAAATAATAAACGACAACAATAAAGTTGCTATGGCTGCCTAACTAATTGCCCGTTTGGGCGGTTAGTGGCAGTGCTGTGGCCATATGCGCCACCCGTTCCTCTTTGGAGTACCTCGCCCAAAGACTGAGCGTAACGTAAGAGGTGAACTTGAATTGAGAGTCTTGTCTGTATCAATCAAGCATTAAGACAATACTTTGTAAAGTGCCTGTTAATCGGCGCTTTGCAGGGGAAGCTTAGTAGATTAACTGCCTACGGAGAAATTCATACCAAGTGGTTTTCGGACGCGGGTTCGACTCCCGCCGTATCCACCAAAATGAAAAAGGGCGAGTTTATCTCGTCTTTTTTTATTTTGAAGAATGCACTAACGAAATGCGAGAGTCGAACCCCAGCCGTTAAAAAAGCTTCCGGTGGAAGGTTTTAGGCGATGACCGAAGGATTTTTCAAGGCATAAATAATAAATGCGCTCTGCTTGCCTTGAAAAATTCAAGAGGAGAACTCCCGCCGTATCGCGAAAACGCCTCACGACTTGCTCGTGAATCGGGTGCGTATGCTTGACGAAAGGTGTCTGAATACTCGTATTCAAGCACCTAGTCATAGCACGTTGCTTTAGCAACGCCTCCCGCAATGGCTAAGTATTAAGCGCCTTTCATGGCGCTTTTTGATTTTGGTGGATACGCGGAAGAAACGCCTCACGACTTGTTCGTGAATCGGGTGCGTATGTATGACGAAAGGCGTCTGCAAGCTTGCTTGCAAGGGCCTCGGCATAACACATTGACAAAGTCAATGCCTCCCACCATCGTTTCATTAATGCGAGAGTCGAACCCCAGCCGTTAAAACCAAGATCATAGTATTGAATTTCATAATACTATATGCTATACTAAAATTGAAATTAAGCCAAGGAGGCACAAACAAATGAAAAAATCAATAATATTTGTTTTAACGTTGGCTTTAACGCTCCTGTGCCTTACCTCTTGTAACGTTTTCGACGTGTTTTTCGGAAGTGAGAAAGGACTAACATATAAAGCGTACGAAAACTGCGCCGTTTTTACGTTTGACGATTTTGACGGAAAAACAACAGTCGAGCTTGAGCGCAAGGGACTTGATGAAGGCGCAATTTATTATCAAGCAACTCTTGACGAGGGTGCTTTATCCGTTAAATACAAGGACAGCGGCTATATTAACGAGCCATTGGTGCTTGTCGAGCTTACAGCGGATGAAAAAATGCCCGTTAACGGCTCGGGCGGATACGTCGAAAAATCAAAAATTGAAATTTCATTTGAAGCACACAGTCCCGTAAGCGGTGAAATCATTATCGCATTTACAGAAAGTGCGCTAAAAGCCGTTCACAAGGACAAATATTTGCACGAGCACACGTATGAATGGGAAACCACAGATGAGGCACACAAGCGCATATATACCTGCGATTGTGATTATCTTGGCGAAACGTATTTTGAGCCGCATTATGATGATAACGGTGACAACTATTGCGACGAATGTGAAGAGGAATACGGTATTTACTACGGCTCACCGCACACGCCTGTACAGAAGGAATATAGGGAGCCAACCTGCAAGGAAGAAGGGTATTCTATAATAGGATGCACAGAGTGCGATGAAATCTACCGCGAGGACACGCTCCCAATTGTCGGTTGCTGTTTTGAAGATGGCTTTTGCATATGGTGTGGGGCGGAAGAACAACCATAATTAAATATAAAAAACGGCGTTCTGCTTTTCTGGACGCCGTTTTTAACTTTAATTCAAATGAATAAATTGAGCTATATTCGTGTATTTTACTTTCTCAGTTAAAATTTTAATTTTCTGTTAAATTATCAACTATACTATTGCTATAACATAATAACGATGAAAATTCACAAGCGAAGGAAATAATTGTGAAATTTATAGAAAAATTATTATCTCAGCTTGATTACGAAATTGAAACTGCGCCTAAAAACTACGCGCTTTATATTTTCGGCTTCACACTTATAGCGTTTATCGTTTTCTTGATAGCATTCGGCTTTTCAAAAATTAAGAAAAGAAAGAAATCCGCATGATAAAGTCAAATAAAGTAAAAATCACAGCTTCTGCCATATTTTTAACACTTCAATTTTCCTTTTGGCTCGCGGTGGTAATCACGGGCGGACAGTATTTTATTTCCGTTTTAATCTCGTGTGCGTTTGCTTGTCTTGCATTTTCAAAAACAAAAAGCTACTTTTTTATTCAATCAAGACTTATTTTCACCGTAATTGCCGACGTGTTTTTGGTGCTTTGCGACCCAATTATACAGCTTCCCGCTATGGTTTCCTTTTCAATTACGCAAATTTGCTATTTCTTAAAGCTTTATTTTGAAACGAATAATAAAATAGAGAAGTACGTTCATATTGCCGTGCGCTCAGTTGCTGTTTTTGTAGTTATTATAGCAACGTTTGCGGTATTGAAGGAAAAAACGGACGCTTTAAGCATCGTTTCAATGTTTTATTACGCCAATTTGTTTGTAAATATTGTCTTTGCATTCATCCACGTAAGAAAATCGTCCACCTTTGCAATCGCCTTGCTTCTTTTCATTCTTTGCGATACGGCAGTTGGCTTCAAGGAGCTTTCAAACGGATACCTAAGCGGCGGAATAATTGACGTGGTGAATAACGTTCTCTCAGGCGCCAATTGGGCTTGGATTTTCTATGTCCCATCCCAAGCGCTTATATCATTTAGCTTAATTAAATTTAACAGAGCCCCAAAACCTCACACCTCGGCTCGGACAACATCTTGAATATGAAAAATCCTCGACTTAGTCGGGGATTTTTATTATAACTCACCTACAAAATAACCCGTCTGCCTGTAATCCCATATCGCCACGGCGAAATATCAAATCAACCCCACACTCCCATTATACAAAAAGAACCACGCCCGAAGGCGTGGTTCCTTTCTACATTACAATATCTTATATAGCTTGGATTGCTGTAACTGTCATGCTGTTCATACGAACCTGACCGCCTGTTAAGCTCACTGTAAAGCTTTCAACAGCTGAATCAAATACAACGGTAACAGTCTTAGAATTTACGGTTACAGTAGCACCGCTGATAGAATTCTTAAGAGCTGTTGCGTATTCTGTGTTATTACATTCGAATACAATCTTTGTAAAGCTCTTACCATCAACTGTTATAACAATATCTGATGACTTGTAGAAACGAGCAGGATTTGCATAATCTGCAACGTTTGTGGTGCTCTTGCTCTTGTTGTTTGTAAGTGTAACACCATTTTGTGTCCAAACCTGTTGTGATGTTGTTTGAGAAGTGCGGTTAGCTTTATTAGCGAATGAGAGACTTAACTCAACCTCTTCAAACTCTGGAGCACCTTCGGAAATGCCGCATTCGTCGCAAACGCCGTCAATAAAGTTGTGTGGAAGCTTATCGCCATTTTCAAATGCACAAACTTTGCATGTTGCAGGAGCTTCGCAGGTTGCAGGCATATAGTCGTGTTCAATTGGTTCGCTACCTTCTTGAACAGCACCGCAGCGAGAGCATGTTGCACCTTTAGTACATGTTGCAGCAATTGAATAGTCGCATTCATGAGCTACATGATTATAAAGCTCTGCATTCTTGAATTGTCCTTTTGAGCTATAAGAAGTGAGGGAGCCATATACAGTGATTTGATCTCCTGCAACGGGCTTAACACTCATTTGATTGTATTGAACGCCATTTTTGTAAATACCATAAACAGTTATAGTGTCTGTGCCGTCAGTAATGTACATATTACCATAAGTTGTGTTGTAAACCTCTGTAATGATGCCAGTTACATAGTACTTTTGATCTGTAAGTTCATTAGCTGCTTGAAGCTTTCCGATTGCAAGTGCTTGTGCGATTGTAAGTGTCGAGCCGTCTGCAGGGAGAAGCTTTACAGAGCATCTGTCGCACTTATAGTCACTGTTTTCGTCAGCGTGACCGATAGCTTTGATTGCTTCTGTGTAAGAATCGCCACAACCTTCGCAAGTGTAGGTCATAACGCCGTCTGTTGTACATGTTGCAGCAGTTGTGATTTCAGATGTGTATTCGCATTTGTGGTCGTCTTGAACGTCGCAACCTTCACGGTCACATTCGCCGCCTACAAAGTTGTGTCCAAGAGCAGCTTCGCCTACTTCTGTGTAAGAATATTCGCAAGCTGTGCATGTGAATGTTGTGTAGCCATCTTCAAGGCATGTTGGAGCTGTAACTACTGATTCGTAGTTGTGAGGAGCGAGCTCGAGAGCTACCTTTTCAACAACTTCGCCACAATTGTCACATGTTGTTGTTTGAGTACCAGCTACTGTACATGTTGAATCAACTGTAGTAGTTGTTGTTTCTACGTGGTCGCAAACAAAAACTGTATCTACAAATGAGATAGAGTCAATCATTGCTCTATAACCACCGGAAACGGTTGTGAAAGAAACTGTTTTGTTGGTTGTTGTATCAACCTCAATTGCTGTGTATGCACCGTTATTTGAAGCGGTAGTAATAGTATAAGCTGTGCCATTTACGTTGATCTTGGTTGTATTAGCTTTATATTGTGCAACCATGATGATTACTTTATCAACATTTTCAGGAACAGTAAATGAGAATTTACCGAGTGCTGAACCTGTACCAAGCTTAATTGCCGAATTTCCTTTAGCATCTCTTGCGCTAAAGTATACCTTGCTAAGACCTGAAAGAGAGAGAGTATATCCGTTTACAGTTTCGGAGTAAGAACTCTTTTCTGAGCCATCAGCGTGGGAAGCTGTACCGTTTGTGCCAAATTCAAAAGTAGCAACGGTTTTATCTTCCGTTTGAAGTGCATTTTCTTTAGCACCGCAAACAGAGCATGCGCCGTCTACGTATGTGTGTTCTGCAAGCTCGCCTGTTGTAGCACCACAGATTGAGCAAGTAGCAAGTGTTTCACATGTTGCTTCGCTATATTGGCATTCGTGCTTAACAACCTCGTCAATCCAACCGCTCTTCATTTGAACAGCGCCGTTGTATTGACCGAGTATACCCCAAACGGTAATTTCGTCGCTAACTACCGGCTTGTATGTCATAGCATCGTATCTTGTCTCACCGTCATAAGAGTAGAGACCGTAGATATAGAAGGTGTTGCCATTTTCGTCTTCGATATAAACGTTACCATATTCAGTGTTCACAATTTTTGTAATAACACCTGTGATATAGTACTTGTTTGTTGTGTAATTATTGTGAGCGAAGAGAGCAGCGATTTTGTTTGCTTGCTCAAGTGTTACAAATTCGTTAGCAGCAGGGAGAAGGAGTGCTGTGCATCCCTCTGTATCACACTTGTAGTCGCCATCGTTATCAGCGTGGTTGCCTGTTGCTTCAATTGTTTCTTCAGCGATAGGACCGCAGAATTGGCAAATTGTTGTGATTGAGCCGTTTGCTGCGCAAGTAGGATCAACAGTTTCAGTTGAGAGTGTTTCATCGTTGTGTTGGTGAAGTGGTTCTGCACCCTTGAAGAAAATAGCGCCGTCGATAACTTGGAAGTAGATAGTAGCGTCGCTTGTATTAATCATGCCTGTTGTAGCGTTGTAGGTGTATGTGTACTCATTGCCCATAGCTGTGAGCTTGCCGTCAGCAAATACAACTGCGTCAATACCTAAGAAGTACTCACCGTTAACGAGAGCATTGTTAACAACGTACATAACCTCGCCGCAGAATGGGCAGATGTAAGCTGTTGAGCCGTCTTCTTGTGCTTCCTCAACGTAGCCAACGCCATTGTGTTGGTGAAGTGCTTGTGCGCCTCTAAACTTGATAACGCCGTCTGCAACTTGGAAGAAAATGCCAGCGTCACTTGTATCAATCATACCTGTTGTAACGTTG
>JAZREL010000026.1:0-10516 GCA_045660785.1 Eubacteriales bacterium
CAGGTTATAAATATTTATGATGCACTTTATAAAAATAGCGATAGAATTAACCACATTTTAACCGCACACGAGCAGGGCGCAGCACACGCCGCCGACGGCTACTCACGAGCAACAGGCAAGGTTGGCGTTTGTATTGCAACCGCAATGCTTGACTCAATTCCAATGGTTGCCATAACAGGCAACGTTCCTTGCTCACTTATAGGTAAGGACTCGTTCCAAGAAATTGATATCACGGGCATTACGCTCCCAATTACAAAGCACAACTATTTTGTAAACAAAATTGAAGACTTGGCGGACTCCATTCGCGAGGCGTTCCAAATTGCAAAATCAGGCAGACCAGGTCCGGTTCTTGTTGACGTTCCAAAGGACGTTCAAGTCGCTACGTATGATTTTGAGCCGCAGGATATTGTCCCTAAAATTCCGCTTCCAAAGGCGGACGAGCAGTCGATTGACGAGGCGGTTGCACTCATCAACGAAGCAAAGAAGCCGTATATCTACATAGGCGGCGGTGCCGCAGGACTTAATATGGGCAAGGAAATAATCGCCCTTGCCGAAAAAATCGATGCTTGCATCGGTTGCTCATTTATGGGTCTTTCAGCTGTTCCCGACGATTATGACAGATTCCTTGGTATGCAAGGCATGCACGGTCACTTCGCATCATCAATTTCACAAAAGGAAGCGGATTTAATTATCGGCGTTGGCGTTCGCTTTAGTGACAGAGCCACGGGAAATACCGCAAAATTTGCTAAAAATACAAAGATTATTCAGCTCGACCCCGACTTTGCCGAAATTAACAAAAACGTAAACGTTGACCTCGGTATCGTTGCAGACGTGCACGATTCATTCTTAAGAATTCTATCCAAGGTTGAAAAGAGCGAAAAGCCGGAATGGAAAAAAGAGGTTGAGTCCTACAAGCAAAAGGAAGCAGAAATTGCTGCCCGCGCCGCTAAAATGGCAGGCGAGCGTATGACTCCTAAGATGGTCTTTGACGTAATTAACAAATATAAATTACCAAAAACAATTATCACAACCGACGTTGGTCAGCACCAAATGTGGGCTGCTCAATATGCAAAATTCGACACAACAAGACGCTTCGTTTCAAGCGGCGGCCTTGGCACAATGGGCTTCGGCCTCGGTGCGGCAATTGGCGCACGTGTTGCAACAAACGACCCAACGGTGTTAATCACGGGTGACGGTAGCTTTGGTATGAACCTAAACGAGCTTGCAACAGCAGTTACCTATAACGTTCCGCTTGTTATTGTCCTTTGCAACAACGGCGTTCTCGGTATGGTTCGTCAATGGCAAAACCTTTTCTTCGGTAAGAGATTTTCAAATACTGTTCTTGAAAGAAAGACTGATTTCGTTAAGCTTGCCGAGGCGTTTGGTGCCGTTGGTATGAAGGCAAACACGATAGACGAGTTTGAGTCAGCGTTTAAGAAGGCGCTCACAATAAACGGTCCCGTTGTAATTGATACACTTATTGACAAGGATGAGTTCGTTCTTCCAATGCTCCCACCGGGTGGCTCAATAGACGACATCATCACGGAAAAGTGAGGTAGTAGCGATGGAAAAAACAAATAAATTCGTAATTGCCGTATACGTTGACAACAAATACGGCGTGCTTACAAGAGTTACAAGCATGTTCACTCGCCGCGGCTTCAACATTGACGCCTTAACGGTTGGCGAAACGGAAAGTCCCGAATACTCAAGAATTACAATTTGTATGAGTGGCGACGGTTACGCTAAGGAGCAGCTTATAAATCAGCTTCGTAAGCTCTTCAACGTAAAAAAGGTTGAGGAAATTGAGGAAAGCTCGTCGATTAAAAGAGAGCTTGCGCTTATCAAAATAAAACACAACTCCGAAACAAGGACGGACGTTCTTTCCGCAGTTGACGTATATCGCGCAAAGGTAATTGACTTTACCGCTTCCGAAATGTGCATTGAAATCACGGGCGCACCCGAAAAAATCAATGCGTTTATTGAGTATATTAAGCCATACGGTATTCTTGAAATGTGCCGTACAGGTATAGTAGCACTTGAAAGAGGAGAGGGCACGCTTCTTTCCAAGGAAACAAAAACAGGTGTCCACAAACAAAACTGATTATTAATTATTGAATATATTTAAGGAGAAAATTATCATGGCAAACAACATCTACTATCAACAGGATTGCGATCTTAACAAATTAAACGGCAAGACCGTTGCAATCATCGGCTACGGCTCACAGGGCCACGCTCACGCGCTTAACTTGAAGGAATCAGGCGTTAACGTAATAGTTGGTCTTTACGAGGGCTCAAAGAGCTGGGCAAAGGCAGAAAAGGCAGGCCTTAAGGTTATGACCTCTGCTGACGCAGCAAAGAACGCTGATATGATTATGATTCTTATCAACGACGAAAAGCAAGCAAAGCTTTACAAGGAAAGCATTGAGCCAAACCTCACAGAGGGCAAAACACTTATGTTCGCTCACGGCTTCAACATTCACTTCGGCTGCATTAAGCCACCAAAGAACGTTAATGTAATCATGGTTGCTCCTAAGGGCCCGGGCCACACAGTTCGTTCAGAATACCAAGTAGGTAAGGGCGTTCCTTGTCTTATCGCCGTTCACCAGGATGCAACAGGCGATGCACTTGAGCTCGGTCTTGCATATGCACTCGGTATCGGCGGCGCAAGAGCAGGCGTACTCGAAACAGACTTCAGAACAGAAACAGAAACTGACCTCTTCGGTGAGCAAGCAGTTCTTTGCGGCGGTGTTTGCGCACTTATGCAAGCTGGCTACGAAACACTCGTTGAGGCGGGCTACGACCCAAGAAATGCATACTTTGAGTGCATCCACGAGATGAAGCTCATCGTTGACCTCATTTACCAAAGCGGCTTTGAGGGTATGAGATATTCAATTTCTAACACAGCTGAATACGGCGACTACATCACAGGTCCAAAGATCATCACAGAGGACACAAAGAAGGCAATGAAGAAGGTTCTTTCCGACATCCAAGACGGTACGTTTGCTAAGGACTTCCTCCTTGATATGTCAGATGCAGGCAGCCAAGTTCACTTCAACGCTATGAGAAAGCTCGCGTCAGAACATCCAAGCGAGGTAGTTGGTAAGAAGATCAGAGACCTTTACAGCTGGGCTGACGAGGAAAAGTTTATCAACAACTAATTAAAATCTAAAATTATAGGGGAGGGGCTTGCTCCTCCCGTAATAATAAAATTCACGAGGAATTTCCTCTGGTTTTGGAGCAAAAATGGTAAAAGATACAATTGTAAACGGTTCACACAACGCCCCACACCGTTCTCTTTATAAGGCACTCGGCTTAACACGTGAGGAGCTTGACCGCCCTCTTATCGGTATTGTCAGCTCATATAATGAGATAGTGCCAGGGCATATGAACCTTGATAAAATCACCGAGGCAGTAAAGCTTGGCGTTGCTATGGCAGGCGGTACACCAATTATGTTCCCGGCTATTGCTGTTTGCGACGGTATTGCTATGGGTCACGTTGGTATGAAATACTCCCTCGTTACCCGTGACTTAATTGCCGATTCAACCGAGGCAATGGTTATGGCACACGCCTTTGACGGCCTTGTTATGATTCCAAACTGTGACAAAAACGTGCCCGGCTTGTTAATGGCATCAGCACGCCTTAACATTCCAACCGTATTTGTAAGCGGCGGACCTATGCTTGCAGGTCGTGTAAACGGCAAGAAAACAAGCTTGTCAAGTATGTTCGAGGCAGTTGGCTCATATAAGGCAGGCACACTTGATGACTGCGGACTTTGCGAGTTTGAAAACAAAACCTGTCCAACCTGCGGCTCATGCTCGGGTATGTACACTGCAAACTCAATGAACTGCTTAACCGAGGTTCTCGGTATGGGCTTATGCGGTAACGGTACAATCCCCGCTGTATATTCTGCAAGAATTGAGCTTGCAAAGCATGCGGGTATGCAGGTTATGGAGCTTGTAAGAAAGAACATCCGCCCACGCGATATTATGACTGAGGCGGCTATAAAGAATGCAATTACTGCTGATATGGCACTTGGCTGCTCAACAAACAGTATGCTTCACCTCCCGGCTATTGCAAACGAGTGCGAGGTTAAATTTGACCTTGATTTTGTAAACGAAATCAGCGAAAAAACACCAAACCTCTGCCACCTCGCCCCTGCAGGACCAACCTATATGGAGGATTTATATCAAGCAGGCGGCGTTTATGCGGTGCTTAAGGAAATTGATAAGCTCGGTCTTCTTGACACAAGCGTTATGACCGTAACTGGTAAAACACTTGGCGAGAATATCGCAAGCGCATATAATAGCGACGAAACAGTAATTCGCACAGTAGATAACCCATATTCAAAGACGGGCGGCATCGCTGTGCTTAAGGGTAACCTCGCACCCGACGGATGCGTTGTAAAGAGAAGTGCGGTTGCACCTGAAATGCTTGTTCACGAAGGACCTGCAAAGGTTTACGAGAGCGAGGAGGAGGCAATTAGCGCAATCTATGCAGGCAAAATTGAGAAGGGCGACGTTGTTGTTATTCGTTACGAGGGACCAAGCGGCGGCCCGGGTATGAGAGAAATGCTTTCCCCAACCTCAGCAATTGCAGGTATGGGACTTGATAAGGACGTTGCACTCATCACCGACGGACGCTTCTCAGGCGCAACAAGAGGCGCTTCAATCGGTCACGTTTCACCCGAGGCGGTAAGCGGCGGCACAATCGCCTACGTTAAGGACGGCGACATTATCTCAATAAATATTCCCGAATATAAAATTGAGCTTAAGGTAAGCGACGACGAGCTTCAAAAGAGAAAGCAAGAAATGCCAATCAAGAGAAAAGAAAACTTAAAGGGCTATCTAAAACGCTACTCACAAATGGTAAGCTCAGCCGATAAAGGCGCGATCATTAACCGATAAATCACGTGCCTTCCCCTTGAGGTGATTCCCCTGCGAGGGGAAATGTCGCTTGCGACAAAAGGGTTGCTGCCCTGCAAGGGAAGGTGTCACCTTTAGGTGACGGATGAGGTGTTAAAAAAGATTTACCCACCACCCCGTGTGGTGGGCATACCAAAGAGCATTATTTTAGGTGCTTTTTGGTATGCAAATATTCATTTTGAAAGGAGTACATATTATGTCAATGACAATGACTCAAAAAATCTTGGCATCTCACGCAGGGCTTGACAAGGTAGAGGCAGGACAGCTCATCTTGGTAAATCTTGATAGAGTTTTGGGTAATGATATTACCTCTCCTGTTGCAATTAAGGAGTTTAATAAAATAGGTGTCGATAAGGTTTATGACAAGGAAAAGGTAACAATGGTTATGGACCACTTTGCACCCAACAAGGATATAAAGGCGGCAGAGCAATGCAAAATGTGCCGTGAGTTCTGCAACGATAAGGAGGTTACACACTTCTATGACGTTGGCAGAATGGGCATTGAGCACGCGCTCCTTCCCGAAAAGGGACTTGTAGTTAGCGGTGACGTTGTTATCGGTGCTGACTCACACACCTGCACGTACGGTGCTCTCGGTGCGTTTTCAACGGGCGTTGGCTCAACGGATATGGCTTGCGGTATGGCAACGGGCAAGGCGTGGTTTAAGGTGCCAAGCGCAATTAAATTCGTGCTTAAAGGCAAGCTTAACAAATACGTTTCGGGTAAGGACGTTATTTTACATATTATCGGTAAAATCGGCGTTGACGGTGCGCTTTACAAGTCGATGGAATTTGTTGGCGAGGGCGTTTCCGCGCTTACTATTTATGACCGCTTAACAATTTGCAATATGGCAATTGAAGCAGGTGCGAAAAACGGCATTTTCGAGGTTGATGAGCAAACAGTTGAATATATCAAGGAAAGAAGCGACAGAGAAATCGTTTCCTACAAGGCAGACCCCGATGCAGAATACGACGAGGTTTACGAAATTGACCTCTCAACTATAAAATCAACCGTTTCATTCCCGCATCTTCCCGAAAATACAAGAACCTTTGACGAAATAGGCGATATTAAAATCGACCAAGTAGTTATCGGCTCTTGCACAAACGGTCAATATAAGGACATTGAGGAAGCGGCAATGATTTTGAAGGGCAGAAAAATTGCCAAAAACGTACGCGCAATTATCATTCCTGCAACACAGGATATTTATTTAAAAGCAATTGAAAACGGACTTGTTAAAATCTTTATCGATGCGGGCTGTGTTGTTTCAACACCAACCTGCGGCCCTTGCCTTGGCGGTTATATGGGTATTTTGGCAGCGGGCGAGCGCGCAGTTGCCACAACCAACCGTAACTTTGTTGGACGTATGGGTCACGTAACAAGCGAGGTTTATCTTGCTTCCCCAGCAGTTGCCGCGGCAAGCGCGATTGCGGGCAAAATTGCCGACCCGGCGAATATTTAAGGAGGGATAGCTATGAAATTTACAGGAAAAGTAATCAAATACGGCGATAACGTAGATACAGACGTAATTATCCCTGCAAGATATCTTAATACAAGTGACCACAACGAGCTTGCATCTCACTGTATGGAGGACCTTGACAAAAGCTTCACCGCAAGAGTAGAGCTTGGTGATATTATGGTGGCAGGTGACAACTTCGGTTGCGGCTCATCAAGAGAGCATGCGCCTATTGCAATTAAAGCAAGCGGTATTTCCCTGGTAATTGCAAATACCTTTGCAAGAATTTTCTACCGTAATGCAATAAATATCGGTCTTGCAATTCTTGAATGTCCCGAGGCGGTTGCCAACATCAGCGACGGCGACAAGGTTGAAGCCGACCTTGACAACGGAATTATCTACAACCTTACAACGGGCAAGGAGTTTAAAACTCAACCGTTCCCCGAATTCATTCAAAAGATAATCACAAACGGCGGACTTATCGAGTCCATCAAAAAGGGTGAGCTCAACTGACAAGCTTGCCAGTTTGTAGGGACAGCTCCCTTACGCAGGGCGCAACCCTTTTGTCGCATTGCGACATTTCCCCTCAAAGGGGAATCACCCCGGCTGTCCGTTGTTGATAATGATGCGGACGCCTACTAACTAAAACGAGGTAAATTATGACATACAATATAGCATTATTAAAGGGTGACGGCATAGGTCCTGAAATTGTTGACAGCGCAGTTAGCGTGCTTGAGGCAGTAGGCAAAAAATTCGGCCACACCTTCAATTTCACACCATATCTTATCGGCGGTGCCGCAATTGATGCAACAGGCAAGCCACTCCCCGAGGAAACAGTAAAGGGCTGTCTTTCATCCGATAGCGTGCTTCTTGGCGCGGTTGGCGGTCCAAAATGGGACACACTCCCCGGAAATATGCGCCCTGAAAAGGCACTTCTCGGTATTCGTGAGGCGATGGGTCTTTTCACAAACCTTCGCCCTGCAAAGCTTTATCCCGCACTTAAGGGCGAATGCCCACTTCGCTCCGACATCGTCGAGGGCGGCTTCGATATTTTAATCGTTCGTGAACTCACAGGCGGTATTTACTTTGGTGAGCGCGGTGTGCGTACAGGAAAATACGGCGAGGAGGCATACGATACGGAATGCTATTCCCGTATGGAAATTGAAAGAATTTTGAAGGTTGCTTACGAGTCCGCCAAGAAGAGAAACGGCAAGCTCACAAGCATTGACAAGGCAAACGTGCTTGACTCCTCACGCTTGTGGCGTAAGATAGTACACGAAATGGAAAAGGATTACCCGGACGTTACAGCTTCGGATATGCTCGTTGACAACGCGGCTATGCAGCTTGTTCGCAATCCCGCACAGTTTGACGTAATTGTAACGACAAATATGTTCGGTGACATCCTCTCCGACGAGGCATCACAAATCACGGGCTCAATAGGTATGCTCCCGTCTGCATCCCTTGGCAACTCAACCGTTGGCCTTTACGAGCCAATTCACGGCTCCGCCCCTGATATTGCAGGTATGAATATTGCCAACCCAATTGCAACTATTTTGTCAGCAGCTATGATGCTTCTTTACTCCTTCGGCTTAAAGGATGAAAACGATGCAATTGTAAATGCGGTTGATAAATTCTTAAACGACGGTTACCGCACAAAGGATCTTGCCCACGGTGCAGAATACTTAACCACCACTGAGGTAACTGAAAAAATCATTGCAAATCTCTAAAAATTTTTAAACCCAAAAGGTGCAAAATGTCAAAAATAGAAGAAATATATTCCTCACTTTGCCTTTTTACAGTAACAAGGGCAACGCTTAATACTCCCGTAATTAAAGCGTTTATGGAGTACTGTGAGGAAGAAAACAAAAGAGAAAAGCTGAAAAAATACGGAAATTTCGTGTCAACCGTTTACGAAAACGGCGGAGTCCTTTCAGAGTCAATAAAGAAAGCGCTCTTTGAAAACGAAAACGTATACGTAAAAGCAATTTCCAAAAACGAAAAAATAAGCGAAAAAATTGAAAACGCTCTTAATTTCGAGCTTGAAACGCTAAGCGCACTCGCCTCACTTTCGAGTGATAGCTTTGGGCTTGATATGAAGGTGTCAGCAAAAATCCCCGAATACGACACCGAAAAATTAGACGTTAAAAAAGCATATAGTGAGCGCCTTAGCGAAATTCACAAGCACGGCTACGGCATTTTTGCCTCATACTGTATGTTTTCTTCAACCGACGACGGTGAAATTGTGCCTATTGAAAGCGCAGACAAAACAACAATAGACAACTTCATCGGCTACGGCGAGGAAAGAAAAAAGGTGCTTGACAATACGGTTGCATTTCTTGAAAACCGTCCTGCCGCAAACATTTTACTCTACGGCGATGCAGGCACAGGTAAGTCCTCAACCGTAAAAGCGGTTGCAAACCATCTTTTTGAGAGCGGAATCCGTCTTATCGAAATAAGAAAGACACAGCTTCTTTTGCTCCCCAAAATTATGGCGCAAATTGCAAAAAATCCGCTTAAATTCATCATTTTTATCGACGACCTTTCGTTCAATAAAAACGACGACAATTTCAGTATGCTCAAGGCAACCTTGGAGGGCTCCGCAAGTGCAAAGGCGAAAAATGCGGTTATTTATGCAACCTCAAACCGCCGCCACATTGTAAAGGAAACCTTTGGTGAGCGCGAGGGTAACGATATTCACAGAAACGATACCGTTCAAGAAACACTCTCACTCTCTGAGCGCTTCGGGCTTACAATTTTGTTTGCAAAGCCATCAAAGCCACTTTACCTTGAAATTATTAAGGAGCTTGCAAAGCGCAAGGGCGTTACAATGAACGAGGACGAGCTCTTTATTAAGGCGGAGGCATTTGCCCTTAACCGTGGCTATCGCTCGGCAAGATGTGCAGAGCAGTTTATCGATAGCTTGATTTAAAAAGATAATCCCTATTTAACCTAATTTGACAAAAAGGGGCAACCCTGTGTCTAAGAAAAGAGGAAATATGTTAACAATAGATAACGTATATCGCGCAAATTATGCACTAAAGGGCGTAATTCGTAGGACTGATATTATCCGCGCACCAAAGCTCTCAGATTGTACCGAGCTGTACCTTAAAACCGAAAATCTTCAAATCACGGGCTCATTTAAGGTAAGAGGCGCGTACTATAAAATGTCAAATCTAAGCGAGGCGGAAAAAGCAAAGGGTGTTGTTGCTTGCTCAGCAGGTAACCACGCGCAGGGCGTTGCCTTAGCGGCGCAAAAAAACGGCATAAAGGCGGTAATTTGCTTGCCTGACGGAGCGCCGATTTCAAAAATTGAAGCAACAAAAAGCTACGGCGCGGACGTTTGCTTGGTTGAGGGCGTTTACGACGATGCATATAATAAAGCGCTTGAGCTTCGCGACACCGAGGGCTACACCTTTATTCATCCGTTCAACGACGAGGACGTAATCGCAGGACAGGGCACAATTGCGCTTGAGCTTATCGAGCAGCTTCCCGATATGGACGCGGTTATCGTGCCAATAGGCGGTGGCGGACTTATCTCGGGTATTGCCTATACCTTGAAAACGCTTAAGCCACAGGTTAAGGTTTACGGCGTTCAAGCAGCAGGCGCACCGTCAATGTATAAATCCGTAAAGGACGGAAAAATCGAGGAGCTTTCCTCTGTTTCAACAATTGCAGACGGTATCGCCGTTAAAAAGCCGGGCGATTTAACCTACGAAATTTGCTCAAAATACGTTGACGAAATAGTAACCGTAACTGATGACGAAATTTCAGCCGCAATTCTTGCGCTTATGGAAAAGCACAAGCTCGTTACCGAGGGCGCAGGCGCAACCGCAGTTGCCGCGGCAATGTTCGGCAAGCTTGATATCAAGGACAAAAAGACAGTTTGTCTTTTGTCAGGCGGTAACATCGACGTTACAATTCTTTCACGTGTTATCAAGCGCGGACTTCTTATGTCGGGCAGAACCGCTCAGCTTATGATTGAGCTTGCGGACAAGCCGGGTCAGTTAAAGAACGTTTCTCGCATTATTGCCGACCTTGGCGGTAACGTAATTTCCGTTCACCACGAAAGGGCAAACGAGGGCTCCGACGTTACGGGCTGCTACTTAAGAATTATGCTCGAAACAAGAAATTACGACCATATTC